>WIAF01000032.1 GCA_014055465.1 Nitrospira sp. CR1.1 | reverse complement strand
TGTCAGTAATCATGCCAAATTGACCCCTGTCATCATGTGAAATTGACCCCTCTCCCACAACCAGGAGAGGACACACATGGAGCTAGCAGAAACGCTGACGACCCCAGTACCTTCTTCGCGCGAGACGACGCGAACGGAGGAGGATGGGATGCTGCGAGAAGACGGCGTGCGAGAGGTGCTGGCGCGACTGCAGCGCGGCGAGCGCATCAAAGCCATTGCCCGGGCTCTCGGCGTGGCCCGCAATACCGTGAAACGGTGGCAACGGCTGGGGGGCTGGCGCCCGCGGCCGCCGGGACACCGCCCCTGTCAGATCGATCCCTATCGGCGATTCGTGGAACGCCGCGGCCCCGAAGTGAATTGGAACGGCCGGGTGCTCCATCGGGAACTGCAGGCGTTAGGATTCGCGGGGACCTATCAACAAGTGCAACGGGCGATTCAACCGCTCCGCGTCGATCGAGCATGGGCGACCGTGGCGACCGTGCGGTTTGAGACGAATCCGGGCCAGCAAGCCCAAGTGGACTTTGGCCAAACCCGTCTCTGGATTGGTGATCGGCTGGAAGTCATCCACATCTTTGTGTTCACGCTCGGGTACTCTCGCCGACTGTGGGCGTCAGCCTATCCGCATGAACGGCTCAGTGCGCTCCTCGATGGGCATGAGCGGGCCTTCCAGCATTTTGGCGGCGTGCCGTTGGAGTGTCTGTACGATAACCCCCGGACCCTGGTCCTGGGCCGGCGCGAGGGCCGCGTGCTCTGGCATCCGGTCTGGGAGGATTTTGCGCGGCGCTATGGCTTTACGCCGCGGGCCTGCCAGCCGTATCGGGCGCAGACCAAGGGCAAAGTCGAAAGCGGCGTGAAATATGTGAAGCGTAATGCCTTGGCGGGCCGCCGCTTTGCCTCCTGGGACGCCTTGAACGCCTGGCTGCAGGAGTGGGCGGTGACGGTCGCGGATCAGCGCGTCCATGGGACCACGCATGAGCGGCCGATCGAGCGGTTCGCACGGGAGACGCTCACGCCGCTGGGCTCGCGTTCCCCGTATCACTACGAACGGGTGCGTCTGCGACGCGTTCCGGCCGATGCGCTCGTCGCCATCGCGGCCGCCCGCTATTCCGTCCCAGTGGAGTATGTCGGGACGACGGTCCACGTGCAGGAGAGCAGTCGCCACTATGAAATCTTCCATGGCGGGGTCTGCATTGCGCGGCATGCCAAAACCACGCGCCATGCGGTGGTGATGGATCGGGCGCACTATCGCGGGCTGCTGCGCGCGGGCGGACCCGCCGCCACGCCCCAGCCGCCCCAGTGGGATCCTGGGTATGGCGACCTCGGCGAGGTGATGGTCCGGGATCTGGCCCTCTATGCCGCCGTGGCCGAACCGGGCGGTGCCTCATGAGCACGCCCCAACTTGAGCGACTCCAGGCGCACTGTCAGCGCCTGCGCCTCTATCAAGTCGCCGCCGAACTGCCGAGTTTACTGGAGCAGGCGGCCAAGGCGGACCGCTCCTACACGGACTTTTTAGAGGAGGTGCTGCGGCGCGAGGTGCAGGCCAAGACCGACAAGCATCTGGCGATGCGGTTGGCGATGGCGCGGTTCCCGTTCCAGAAGACGCTGGAGACGTTCGACTTTAAGGTCCAGCCTTCCATTGATGTGAAACTGATCCGTGAACTCGGCACCGGGCGCTATCTGGAGCAGGGCGAGAATGCGTTGTTCCTCGGCCCGCCCGGCGTCGGCAAAACGCATCTCGCCGTGGCCCTGGGCATCGCGGCCTGTGAACAGGGCCACCGCGTGTTGTTTACGACCGCCATGGGGCTCCTCGCGACGCTCGGCAAAGCGCTTGCCGAAAACCGGCTGGAGGACCGGCTCAAAGTGTTGGCCCAACCCCAGCTCTTGATCATTGATGAGATCGGGTATATCCCCATTGATCGGCAGGGTGCCAATCTGTTCTTCCAGCTCATCTCGCGGCGCTATGAGCAGGGCTCGATTCTGCTCACCAGCAATCAGAGCCTCGGCGCCTGGGGCGACGTGTTTGGCGATCCGGTCATCGCCACGGCGATGCTCGACCGGCTCCTCCACCATTCCATCACGATCAATATTAAAGGTGAGAGCTATCGATTGCGAGAGAAGCGGAAGGCAGGGCTCTTCAAGTCCCCTGTCGCGGCCGCGGCCCATTCGGATTCATAGCGCCATCAGAATGCAGATTCAACTCGGGGGAGGGGTCAATTTCACATCAGAATAAAAGGGTCAACTTCGGCTGATGATTGACA
>WIAF01000031.1 GCA_014055465.1 Nitrospira sp. CR1.1 | reverse complement strand
TGGCTGGCGACAATTATTATTTTCCAGTGACGACAATTAAAAGTTTCCGGTGGTTCGGGGAGGATTTCGCAGCGGAATAGCGATGAGGCCGAGTAGCCTCACGCCGACCGGAGCGAATGATAACCAAACAGCAGTACCACCGACTCATGAACGAACATCAAGCCCACGGGAACTTCACCATCAGCGCGTTAAAAGCCGATACGAGCCGTCCTACGGCCCGGAAGTACGTGCGTGCGGGCAAGTCTCCAGCCGAGTTGCAGGCCAAACACACCTGGCGCACGCGTCCGGACCCGGTGAGCGGGATCTGGCCGCAAGCCGAGGTCATGTTGAGGGCAGCGCCGGAACTTGAGGCCAAAACTCTCTTCGAGCATTTGATCGTTAAATACCCAGAGGCGGCGGTCGGGGAGGAGCATCTGCGGACTTTTCAAAGGCGCGTGCAACAATGGCATCTCCAGTACGGGCCGGACCAGGAAGTGTTCTTTCCGCAGGACCGCTCTCCGGGGCGGGCGCTTCAACTGGACTGGACGCACGCCTCCGAGTTGGCCATCACCATTGGCGGCCGTAGATACGAGCACTTGCTCTGTCACGCGGTGCTGCCTTACTCGGATTGGCAATGGGCCAGCCGCTGTCAATCCGAGTCGCTGTTATCGCTCCGGCACGGCCTCCAGGAGGCGTTGCAGCGCCTGGGGAAGGTGCCCATCGAGTTGCAGGTCGACAACGGCAGCGCGGCCACGCACCAGATCGCTTGTGGAGCAGCCGAGCGCACCTTCAACGAGGGCTTTGTTTCCATCTGCGAGCATTACGGTCTGAGGCCGCGGACGATCAATATCGAATGTCCTAACGAGAACGGGGACGTCGAGTCGGCCAACGGCCATTTGAAGCGGCGGCTCAACCAGCATTTGCTCTTAAGAGGAAGCCGGGAGTTCGCCGCGGAGACCGATTACGACGCGTTTCTGGGGCAGGTGCTGGAGAAAGCCAATGCGCGCCGGGCCAAGGCTGTCGACCAGGAATTGGCGCTCATGCGGCCGTTGCCGCCGACGCGGCTCAGCGAGTATGAGGAAGTGTATTGCACGGTTTCCAAATACAGCACCATCCGCGTCAAGAAGGTGGGGTATTCGGTGCCGGCACGGCTCATCGGCCAGGAACTCAAGGCGGAAGTCTCGGAAAACGAGCTCAAGATCTACTTTGGCCGGGAGTTGCTGTCGACGGTGCCGCGCGAGTGCGGGGATCGGGGCGTGGTCTTGGACTATCGGCACGTGATTGACCATCTGCTGCGCAAGCCCGGCGCCTTTGAACAGTATCGCTATCGGGAGGAGTTGTTTCTGACGCCAACCTTTCGCCAGGCCTATGATCAACTGGTGGCCAAAGAGGGGCCGCGGCGAGGCACGCTGGAGTACTTGAGATTGCTCAAGCTGACCTCAGAAACCGACGTTCGCGAAGTCGAACTGATGCTCGTTGAATATACCTGTCCCCCCTATCCAGCCTGGAGCGTGGAAGGGCTGCGCAGGACGCTGCTGCCTCCCTCACCGACTCCGCTGACGATGGCCGAGCTCCAGCCGGACTGCCTGTCGTACGATGCCCTGCTGAGCCCAGAGGAGGAGGTGGCGTATGTCCAATGATGCTTTGGCGCTGGCCTTTCGCTCGTTCCACTTGCCGACGATGGCGTCGATCTGGGAAGAGAGCGTGGAACGAGCCGAGCGGGAGGACTGGGGCTATCGGCGCCTGTTACAGCACCTCTGCGAATGCGAGGACCAAGATCGACGGGAACGGCGGGTCAGTCGATTACTTAAAGAATCGGGCCTGCCCAACGGCAAAGGCCTCGGCAACTTGGACGAAAACCTCCTGCCGCCCAAGATCCGGCGCTTGTTGCCCACCCTGCTGGAAGGTGGGTTTGTCGATCGCGCCGAGAACGTTCTGGCCTTCGGTTTGCCGGGCAGAGGCAAGTCGCACTTCCTGGCTGCCGTAGGTCGAGAGTTGATCCTGAGACGCCGTTATCCGGTGCTATTTACGTCGACCTTCAAGCTGGTGCAGCAGTTGTTGGCCGCCAAAAAGAACCTGCGCCTGGAGGCCGAACTCAAGCACCTGGACCGTTATCCAGTAGTGGTGCTCGATGACATCGGCTATGTCCAGCAGGACCGCGAAGAGATGGAAGTTTTGTTCACCTTCCTGGCTGAACGTTACGAACGACGGAGCGTGATGGTTAGCACCAACCTGGTCTTCTCCAAATGGGACCAGATCTTCAAGGATCCGATGACCACCATGGCGGCCATCGACCGGCTCGTGCACCATGCCGTAATCCTCGAATTTAACGGGGAAAGCATTCGTGTGCCCAAAGCCAAGGACAAAAACAAGGGCGCTCAGAGTCAGGAACCCACGACCAACGTGCCCAGACCCGAACCGCCCAAGCTGCCTGAAGACAGTCAAACGAACCTTTGACCGCAGGGGGGCGCGAGCTAAGGCTCGGAAGCTCGCCCCCCTGCTCGTTTTAACTCGTACCGTAAGCTCCGGATTGACCTATGATTTTTACCCGGCACCAGTGGAAAGTTTTAATTGTCGCTGAAGAAAGAAATAATTGTCGTTGACCA
>WIAF01000030.1 GCA_014055465.1 Nitrospira sp. CR1.1 | reverse complement strand
GATGGGCAGTGGCATCGGCTCGGCGTGGTCCGCAATGGCACCGAAATGCGGCTCTACCGCGACGGCCAGCTGGAAGGCTTTTGGAACTTTATCAACGGGCCGCCGGTCTTGACGAGCCTGCCGGCGGGCGGCCTGCGGATCGGCACCGGGGGCTGCGGGACCAATCCGTTCACCGGTCAGCTCGATGAGATCACGATGGCGGATCGAGCCTGGACGGTCGCCGAGCTCCAAGCGCCCCGGACCCAAGAACAGCCGGTGGCGGCCTGGACCTATGATGCGCTGAATCGACGGTCCGCCATGACCCTGTCGAACGGCACGCAGACGACCTACAGCTACGATCCGGCGAGTCAGGTGACGAACATCCTGCATCAACTCACGGCCACCAGTACGCCGATCAACAAGGCGGAGTATCTTTACAACGGCGTAGGGAATCGCACGAGTTTGACAGATCGACGAGGAACACAAACGTTCGGCTACGATGCGCTGGATCGATTGACCTCCGCTAGCCATCCGCTGCTGCTCGATCCGCAAGCCTTCGCCTATGACCCTGTCGGGAATCGCACCACCGGTGGTGCTGTCGTGAATGTGGGGAATCAGCTGACGGCTGATTCCAACTTTGGCTATCAATACGACGACAATGGAAACCTCATCAAAAAGACCCTGCTCGCCACGGGGAACTATACCCAGTACACCTATGATGCGGAAAATCGGCTGACGCAGGTGCAGGAATTCGCGGCAGGCAATCCCACGGCCATCATGACCAGCAGCTATCGGTATGATGGCTTGGGGCGACGGATTGAAAAGGTGGCCAACGGGCAGACGAAGCGGTACGTGTATGACGGCGAGGACATTGTGCTGGAGTACGACGGCGCGAATGTGTTGCAGGCGCGCTATACCCATGGGCCTGGGATTGATGAGCCGATTGCGGTGACCAAAGCCGGGAGCACGTTCTACTATCATCAGGATGGTCTCGGCACGGTGACGGAACTGACGGATATCAACGGCGCCGTGGCCAAGGCCTATGCCTATGATGCCTACGGCAATCTCTTGGAATCCCCGGGCACGGTGGAGCAGCCGTATACGTACACCGGAAGAGAGTTCGATTCAGAGGCAGGGCTCTATTACTACCGGGCGAGGTACTACGACTCGGGGATGGGGAGGTTCTTGCAGAAGGATCCGATTGGATTCAACGGTCTCGATCTTACACTGTATGCATATGTGAGAAACAATCCCGTAATTCTTATTGATCCTCTCGGTTTAGTGCCACCACCCGTCAGGCCATCCGGGAAGGGGACTGACATATGCGAGAACATTAAGGAGGCTAAATTTCTCGGCTCCTTAGGTATATGGGGTGAGATGGCCTTCTATGACAAAGTCAAATCCGAGGGCCCGTGGGACTTGAAGCGGCGAGATCCCGATCATAAGAAGTTTGAGGATTTTGGTAACTATCATTTCGGTGTGATGGCTCGGGCGGCTGGGTGGGCGCCAGGCACGGCTGTTAGGGGAGCGGGCGCCTATTCTATCCTCTCCGGCGAGTCGCCAGAAGGTTCCAGTTGGCCAGGGCCTTTCGGAAAGCCTCCATATGGAGATGGCTTCTTTGATCATGCATGGATCGTAGAAGGCATGAAAGATTTTGATAGCGGATACTGGGAGCTACAATGTTCACAGCCATGTCCCCTCACCCCAAAAAGGCGATAGTTGTCTTAATCAGCGTGGTCGTCGGGCTGCTGATAGGCTGCACTGCACAATCCACAGTGGCATCCCTGCAGCTGCGTTTCCCGGCTCACGCGGCGGATCTCAAAGAAATACGGCTTCTCGCGTGGGAGTTAGAAGTCTCCGGTCGACCCTTCAGTATTTTGGCCCCCGCGGCGTGGGGAAAAGAAGAACTAGTCAGCTTCTTTACTAAGGATGGAGAAAAGGTCACGCTGACTAGTGCGCTGACCACCCACTTCATCGGTAAGGAGATTCAGGTCCGGAGATTAACCGAACTATTGCATAAGGTAGGCATTGATATACTTACTGTGGATAGAGCGAGGGGGGCCGTGTGGGTCGTCACCCATGGCGGAGGAGCTATCGGCTCTGATCAAGGGTATGTATTTGTCTCGGATGGGAACGTGGGAAGGCTCCATCTTGATTATTCACTGCCAATTCCTTCTGAAACACAATGGTACGCGTTTATGGGCTAGAACCTGGGAAGCTGGGAAGGATGGGATTGGGAACCTCTTCTTTGTCCACCTTTGCCTACGATGGCCGAAACCGGCTGCTCAGCACCACCGACCCCCTCGGCAAGATCGAGCGCTACACCTACGACGGCAACGACAACCTACTCACGAGACTCACGCCCAAGAACGAGACCATCAGCTTCGCCTACGACGCTGTCAATCAATTGCTCAGTAAGACGCTGCCGGGCAGCCAGATCACTCAATACAACTATGATCTTGTCGGTAACTTGACCACTGTCACTGATCCCGATAGCGTCCTGGCCATGACCTATGATCTGGCGAACCGCCTGACCACGGTCAAGACCGATGGCTCCCCGAATCAACCCGCCGTCACCTTGGCCTACAGCTATGACCTCACCGGGAACCGGCTGAGTCTGACCGATCCGGTTCAGGTGGCCAGCTACCGCTATGATGCGTTGAATCGCCTGCAGTCCTTGACCCAGCCGACGACCCCGGCCACTCGGCTCCCCAATCTGCTCGCTACCTGGCCGGGGGATGGCAGTGCGGCCGATCCGGTGGGCGGCCAGTCGGGCACCGTGCAATTGGGCACCACCTTCGGGCCGGGTGTCCGCCAGCAGGCCTTTGTCTTCGACGGGGTGGATGACTATGTGAGTATCCCGGATTCGGCGGTGCTCGATAGCCTCAGCACCAACGCCACCCTGGATGCCTGGATCAAGCCGGAGATCCCCCTCGGGGCCGAAGCCTGGCTTTTTGCCCGGCGCGATCCCTTCGTGAGCGAAGGGTTCTCCGTGGCGCTCCTCCAAGACGGCCGGATTCAGTTGACCGTCCGGACCACCACCAGCCCCACCGTGTCCGGCTCCACGTTCCGCTCCACCGCGAGCGTGATCACCTTCGACCAATGGCAACATGTGGCCGCAGCCGTGGATACCGTGGCGGGCACGGCGCAGATCTGGGTGAATGGGCAGGCCGTGAGCCTGACCGCCGTCTTCGGCCCGGCGACCTTGAGTGGGACCCTCTTCAATGTGAACCAACAGTATCTCGGCCGACGGCAAGACCCGAACACGGCGGGTGGGGGCGGCCATTTCAAGGGCGAGATTGACGAAGTGCGACTCTATGGGCGGACGCTTACGCTGGCTGAGGTGCAGAGCCGGGCGCAGACCCAACCCGTGGCGACCTATGTCTATGACGCCCTCTCGCGACGGGCCAGCCTCACGCTCCCGAACGGGATCCAGACGACTTACAGCTACAATCCCGCCAGTCAGGTCACCAGCATCCTGCATCAACTCACCGCGACTGGCAGCCAAATCAACAAGGCCGACTATGTCTATAATCCCGTCGGTAATCGGACCAGCCTGACGGATCGGCGTGGTCTTCAGAGCTTCGGCTATGATCAGCTTGACCGGCTCACTAGCGCGAGCCATCCGTTGTTACTCGATCCACAAGCCTTTGCCTATGATGCGGTGGGGAATCGGACGATGGGCGGCAGCACCCACAATGCCGGCAATCAACTCACGGCCGATGCGAACTTCGCCTACCAGTAC
>WIAF01000029.1 GCA_014055465.1 Nitrospira sp. CR1.1 | reverse complement strand
AAGGATTAGCACGCTATCTGACGTTCTACAACCAGACCAGGCCGCACCAGGCGCTTGACGGCCACACACCCGATGGAGTGTACTTTGACCACCTACCGACACAGCACACCGCTGCATAGGTAGAACACCGCCAGGCTCCACCTAAGAAAGAAAACATTCTGTCTAACCAACCGGGGCCACCTCTCCTGTGCCTGGAGGAGTGCATGCGCTGCCGAGCGACCCGGTGATACATGAAGGAAAATGGAGCCTCTCCCGTGATTACCCGACGCATGCCATGGGCAATTTCATTGCCTATCAGGGAATACCTGATGGTATGTGCATCTGGAACATGAGACCTTTTCCGACTGCCGGAATGATGTCTGTGTGAGGCGATCACGGTAGAGATGGGACCCGGCTCGAGATCGCAGACATCTCACAGCGTGCGGTAGGAATGCCTTGGGCAAAAAAGTCGCAATGATCACTGCGTCAGGGGCGGTGATCCTGGTGCTCATCGGTCTGTTCTTAGGTCTCGGTGAAGTGGTGATCCGATCGGTTCACCTCATGCGAGACGGCATTCCATTTTTTGCAAGTAACGCAGGCGGGCGAATCGGCCCCATTACCCTGGATCAGGACCTGGGATGGAAAGCCACCGAGCACTATCAGGAAGCCCTGGTGGAAAAGACCAAGAACGGCACACTGTATCCGGTCCGCCGATCCCAAGTGCAATACGGATTTCGCAGTTTCGGAGAGGTCACCTCCCGCCGTCTCAAAATGCTGGTCATCGGCGATTCGTTTACCCATGCCACCGCCGTCTCAGACGACCGGACCTACCATGCGCTCTTGTCCAAACTCCTCGATATCGAGGTCTTCGCCTATGGGGCCGGAGGGTATGGGACGTTGCAGGAATTTCTCATCCTCGATCGCTACGTCGATACCATCCAACCCGATGTGATTCTCTGGCAATACTGCATCAACGACTTCATCAACAACGATAACGAACTCGAGCGCCTGAGCTCCATCAATAACAACGGCTGGGTTCGGCCATACTGGCGCAACGGCACAATCCAGATCCTCTCTCCGAAGGAATCCTCTCTCCAGGTGAGAGACTGGATCAATCGTCATAGCCGGTTTCTCTACTTCGTCGTCACCAGGCTGGATCGGCTACGAGCCGCCAACACCAGGGAAACGGTTGAAGTGGACATCGAAGCAGAGGGGATGCGGCATGCCGGGTTTGTCAGGGCGGTCGCCGTCACAGACGACTTGATGGGCCGGGTGCGGGCGCGGGTGGGGTCACGCCCGATCATGGCATTCGATTGCGCAGAAGCCGAACCATACAACCAAGCTTTCCGTGACATTTCCGCGCACCATAGGATCGCGTATTGGGACGATGTGGCTCGGTCGGTTCAAGCCGCTGACGCGCGTGGCGAAGATGTGTTTGCGGCCGATGGCAGTCACTGGAACGAACGCGGACACGACCTGGCAGCACAGGCCCTTGCAAAACACCTCCGGGCGGATCTTCCTCCCACGCCTCGCCGGGAATGACGTCGCAAATCGATCCGTGGGCCGGCCTTTTCAGGCATACATCCCTCCACGATGTTCTGCGCGCGCACGCGCGCTGCCAATTGCCACGCGGCGCCCCGAACAGAACGGGACAGTGGAGCGGAGTCATCGTATCGACGAAAAAGAGTTTTGGGTCGGTCGCGCTTCGACGGTTGAATGTCGGCGGCCCTCGTCCTGCGCGCCTAGGAGCATCAATAGGACATCCGACAAACGAGTGGGACAAAGCACTTTGGGCGATTTTTCAGATTGCGCGGGGGGTGTAATCGTTGCGGCTTATGCGGTGCGAGAGAAGGAGAATTGTCCAATAACTGTCCAATGGAGTTTCATTGGACAAAGTGAAAATCGTAAGCCATTGAAAAATGGTGAGTCGGCTGGGATTCGAACCCAAGACCCTCGCCTTAAAAGGGCTTCTCAAACTTTTAAGATTGAGAGCTACTGACTGAGACGAAGGATTACAAATCCCTTCTTATATGTGGGTTTCGAGCCTTAAGTTTGCGATGCACAGTGACTGATGCAGTTAGGTGATCATGACCGAAACTGTGACCGAACCGTAACCAACACCGTGACCGATATTATCATTAGTTCATGGTCCTGCTACGGCAGTGGGGAGCCATGTCAAAGCTTTGCGCGTCTAGCCCTCTTAAAGGCCCCTCCTAAATGCGAGCACCAAAAAGTGATTGCTACCACTGGTGATTGATAGCTACTTCACATAGCCTGACTCAGCCCTGCCACGATTATCGATTTGGGGGGGGGAACCGAAAATGTTACCTACAGTTTCGTGAGCCGATAAAAGTCTCTAGCCATCTTCCACAAAACCCGCAACAATCATCCCCGAAAAGTCTCGAAAAATTGACCTAACACCGGTATATTCCCGCTGTCCTTTAATCTGATGGTTGAGGGACTTTCTAGCGCTTTTTGGCGTGACAAAACCGGAGCACCAATTGATGGCGAATCAGTATACACAAGTCGAGCTTCTCGACCTCGTTTTTAGAGATCCGGCCACTAAGCAGGGTCTAAAGTTCTTTACAAAGGGCGAGCGATCCAAAATTCAGTTCCGAGCCGCCGGCACAGACAAAATTGAGATCTTTTGTGCCAAGCGTGAAAAATGGTTTAAAGCCAAACCCGAAGAGACTGTGCGCCAGGCATTTTTAATCTGGATCCAAGAAACTCTGAAATATCCTATCCATCGCGTAGGCGTCGAATGGCCCATACAAATGGGCCAGGACGCCGAAAAGGAACGTGCCGATATTGTTATTTTTTCAGATGATGCCTGTACAGATCCATACATTGTTTTCGAATTAAAAAAACCCGATAGCAAAGAGGGTCTTGAACAGCTTCGTAGCTACCTTCGTTGGACAGGGTGCTTTTTTGGATGTTGGAGTAATGGCAGCGACTACTCCTTTCAATTGCGCGAGGATGACAAGGAAACGAAGAAGGGGCCTTACAAGTTTCGCGACATTGCCCGACTACCCAAGCTCGGCCAAGATCTAAACGATATCCTTACACCGCTCACCTTTGCGGAGCTTAAACCTGTTTCCGATATGCGAGCACTAATTGAGCGCCTTGAACATGATGCATTGGCAAATGCCGGTGTGAATGCTTTTGATGAACTATTTAAGCTGTTCTTTGCAAAGCTACACGATGAATTCCGACCAAAGCGAAAAGACAAAGACCCGGTAGACTTCCGCGTGCCTACAGGTGCCCCTGAAGTTATTTACAAACGTTTCAACGATCTCTTTCAAGCTGCTAAGAAGCGTCCCCATTGGGATGAAATATTCGACCAAGGGGATGCACTCAAACTCCGCGGCGATGCGTTACGCCTCTGCGCGTCCGCATTGGAACCTTATTCGCTTGCCCATACGGATCTCGATGCGGTAGATGCCGCATTCGAATATTTGATTAACCCGGAGCAGAAAGGGCAAAAAGGGCAATACTTTACTCCGCGTCCTGTAGTGAAAATGGCCGTGAAGATGCTCAACCCTCAGGATGGCGAGAAAGTCATTGATCCAGCCTGCGGCTCTTGTGGTTTCCTCATACATACAATACGTCACGTTCAAAGCGAATATGGTTGGAATACAGCCCAAGTCTATAAATATGCGAATGAATACCTGTATGCCGTAGACTTCGATGACAGACTAAAAAAAGTTGCTAAGACCATGATGATTATTGCCGGGGACGGAAAAGCGAATGTCTTCGGTTGCTCTTCTCTCGATATCCGGGAATGGCAAAATTCAGACGCTCGAAAGAAAATAGGAGAGTTTTCTAAAGACGCAAAAGATGGTGATTTCGATATTGTTCTTACAAATCCCCCCTTCGCTGGAAAAGTTACCGGTAAGGCAGAGGGGGCGCCGGAAATTCGGACAGTGTGTTAAGTGGAAGCCTGGCTTCACCCACACCACCGAGAGGTGGCAGACGAGAGGAGCGAGGCAATGAAACGAACGAGACGGAATCACGGGGCGACTTTT
>WIAF01000027.1 GCA_014055465.1 Nitrospira sp. CR1.1 | reverse complement strand
AGATCCAGAAAGGACGTCCTTCCGGTGCGATAGCCGGCCCGCGCGGCTTCCACGCCCTGCTCGGCCTGGGGCAGCACCGTGGTCCGGTACAGCACCGCCACTTCCCAACTCGCCCGGACTTTTGCCAACAGATCCCGGATCTGGAACCGGGTCAGGTTTTCCGCTGTGTGGAGGTCTGCGCGTGCCGCCGCGACCGCTGCTGACGCCTCCTGCACGGCCGCGTCGTACTTCGGCCTGGTCCAGAACGCGAACGGCATGTTGATGGACACCACGGCGCCGAACCCGTCGTTGGCATTAAAGTTCTGAAAGCGCTGGAACGCCAGATGGAGATCGGGGTAGTACTGGCGCTGAGCGAGGGCGCGGACGCCTTCGTTCCGCTGGACGGCCAACTCGCCGGCCTTGAGCTCAGGCCTGGCAGTGACGGCTGTCTGATACAGTTCTTCAAGCTCCTTGTCGAACCGCTGGTCGCGCGGCACCTGTGGAGAGCCCAACGGAAACCGCGGATCCCGATCCAACAAGGTGTTCACTTTGGCCTGGGCCGTATCTCGCTGCTGTTCCAGAACCGGAAGACGCTGGTACAGAGTGGAGAGCTCAACTTGGGCTTTGAGCACGTCCACTTGGCTACCCTTCCCGGTCCGGAACTTCGCAATAGCGATCTCAAGAAACTGTTTGAGCAGGTCGATCTGTTCGTGGTGGATGTGGATCGCCTTGTGCGCGAGAAACAGGTCATAGTAGGCCTGCTTGACGCGGGCGATCAGGTCGCGTTCCTTGGCACGTAACGCCTGCTCTGTTATGTGAGCCGACCGATTGGCAACCTCTTCCTTCAGGGTGAGTTTTCCGGGAAAGGGGAACTTTTGCGACAGTCCGATAATGGTGTTCTCCGCCCGACCGAGGTTGAAGGATTCGGGAGCATTCCACCATTGGACTGACAGGGTGGGATCCTCCAGCGAGCGCGCCTGCGGCACTCGTTTCGAGGCGGCCTCCCATTGCTGCCGCGCCGCCTGGCGTTCAGGATTTCTCGCCAAGACTTCCTGAATCAACCCTGACAAGCCCAACGTCGCTGGCTGAATGCGTTCATCCGCAGCGGCACGGCCTGAGAGTCCACCAACACACAGCACTCCGACCACGGCCATCGTGAGGCACTGATGTACTGGATTCCATCTCATGAGAATCCTCCTTTTCAAATTCTTGGGCTCGGTATTCCAGCTGAACAACCGGCTCTCGGTACGAATGACCGAGCAGAACGGCCTAAGTGGTTCAGCACGAAGACTGAGCAGTAGGATTAGAACAGGTTGAGAAAACTCAGGATGGGAGGATCAAATGCGAAGCACGATGGTGCTCGTCCGAAGCAGTTGAGACGAACTGTCTGAAGGTAAGGGAAACGGAGGTTTGAAAATCCCGTCTAGCGGCGGCGATGAGAGGAGCGAACCCGAAAGCGCGTCTTCCACCCACAGCAGTGGGCCATCATAGGAAGGCTGGGACTGACTCGGCGCCTCGGCCGTGAACGTCTTAAACGCGTCGCAGACCTGTCGTGCCGATTGTTCTTCCGGTGTGGAACAGCCATTGCCCATCTCCGTGCTTGAACTGCTGCTTACCGGCAGGAGACAGGCATAGGCATTGAAACTCAACACGAGGAGGAGCAGCACTAAGGTCGTTGAGAGGAGGGAATGGAAGCGGCGCATGGAGCGTCTCCTGAACAGGGAAACCTTACCACTCTTTCAGTCTGCTCGCAAGAGTGCCTCGCCTCGGACTCTGGCGCCACTGGTCGACTTCACGAAGTCGACACCCTACCTTCTCGCTAATTTGAACCAGCGCGCCGAATGTTCTGATTTGAAGTCAAACGGGAGCAGGCGTTGCGCTGTGAGGCACATTCGATTCGATCCTCTCAGATTGACCAATTCTTGATCGTGATACACATAGGTGTGCACGAAGAATAAAGTTCTTACCTGAATTTCCACCACGGGCTGCGTCGTTGTTCGACGTTCCGCCTATATAGGTCTCTTTTTAGATAAGAACTTTATTCTTTGCCTACAATAGGGATGGAGTCTCACGGATGTCTCTGTCCCAATTGCCACATCCTTAGGACTGCCGATCGCGTTAGTTGAAATTTGTGGGGAGTTGGTGTGGCTGCGGTGACTAGAATGGGTGATGCTGGCGCCGTTCTGACTAGGCGCGCCCGGTCGTGGAGCGAAGCGATTCTTCCAGAATATCTCGTTGATATAATGTTAAGATGTGATGCTGCAGGAGATATCTGCTAGATTCGTCGGCTGCAAACGTTGACCGAGGGATTCTTACTCTCTTCTATTCTTTGAGCCTAGATGCTGGTGTCTCTTCCCCGTGTTGCTTATGGCATGGTCGTATTTAGGAGAACTCATGAAAAACTAAGCCAATACCTTCTCCAGAGCATGCTCGACAGCATGCTTTCTTTCTCGGAATGTGGGCTGAGTGCTTTTAAGTGTATTTGTCATTTCCTTGATAAGGACTCGGCAATTAATTGCCTTCACCTTGTTCTTATTAAAATTTAGGATTCTGAATCCAGTTGGCAATTTGGTGAACATGCCGACTTCCAGTAATAGCACATCATCAAGCTCCACGCAGTAGGATGGTTCTCCGGTCTTGAAAGTCACGTAATAGGTGTCATCCTCCTGATCGTAGGTTTCAGAAAACTCCAAATTCACTTCGGTTGACTCGATACTCATTTTACCTTTTAAATCGGCTCTCATCTTGCTGCCCCCTCTGGTTTGTATTCCTTTGTTCCAGGTCTGGGCTTCTCTGTCGGATAGACAGTACAGATCCGCTGTGTTGCTGTGTCTATCACCACGACGAAATAATTACATGGAAGCGGACCATCTACACCCGGCAAAATCATGAACGATTCAAACTTCTTATAATATAAGAACTGTGTTGAGATCGTCTTATGATGCCTCACGTAATCTGGTGCAATCAGCGTGGTGGAAACTTTCTCACCGTTATGGCGATAATAATATCGCTCCGGTTGACTGCAGATTGTATTCCACTTGGCTTGCGAGAGCGTCACATCGCCATGGTGCTTTGTTGGAAACGAAGCGGTCCCCTTGGGACCAAACGATATATCAGGCAATGCACTTCCTCAAATGCGGGCTTGCATGCTAACAGACCGCCTCGTCTTATCTCAAGAGGGAGCATATCAGGCCTGCCTGAATTGGCAATAATTTAAATATTCCAAGCAATTACAGCCCGCGATCATCCCCTTCTTCCTTAGGGGACGCCTGCCCTTTAGATACCAAATATCATCAACTTATAAATAGGTCACCTGTGTGATTTACTAGGTGTTCTAGACGTGTCTTAGAGGGGTGCTGCGATCAGCGCCACATGCATACTCGATGTGATGGATGGTCCTATTCTTGAACTGAAAGCCCAGTTTCTGGATCATTGAGGCAAGAGTCTCAAAATCATGCCGCAATCGTGTTGGCCGCCAGATATAAAGGCTGGACAACTGGGGAGATGACAGTCTAAATCGGATGTCATGATCCTCATTAAAGTAGGGTTCGAGACGCCAGTGGTAAAACAGTTGCGATAGTTGAGCGATCGTGTCCTCGTGAAGCAGACGATCGAATTCACTGCCAATCTGCATCGAGGCTTCAAACGCCACATATGGATCGAGGCCACGATACCAATGCCCCTCACAGGAGGCGATCGTGCGCATGAGACCGGTGCGGTTCATGGTTGCCACCAATGGAGCAATGCCTGGTTCGATGGTGGAGTAGGATCGCAGTGGTCGTTCTGTTTGGAATAACGAAGTCATAAGCTGCAACATCTTCACCTCCCAGTTTATCTTTAAAGAAGAATAGTGTGACTGAGAGTTGGGAGTTTGCAGGGATTCCTGCCAAGCTAAAGATGTCCTTGGCAGAGAATTTCAACGAGCGGGAACAGCAGCGGATAGGCTCAGCGATGTGCCAAATAGCGAGGTTGTAGCGTAACTCCTTACTCAGGTCAGAAAGCCCTAAGAACCAGGAGTCAATTACCAAGGCACGGTCTGTTCATCTACCCCAGAAGCCTAAATTGCAACATCCGGAAGAAGCAATGAAACAGGTCTGCGCCGCGGCTTCATCCGTTTCCGGACTATCCAGCCATTAGTGGGGCAGCACGCATCGAAGCGTAGGCCGCCTGGCACCCTTAGCAGTTTATCGGTTGGAATGGCACCGACTCCTCAACGAGGAGCGACTTGATCGGAGGGACGATCACCAATGCGCCGTTCCGTACCCATCCAGAGACGGACAAGATTATCGGTGTGCTTGGACCAGATGAGGATAGCCACTAGACAGGCGAATAACACGAAGAGCCAGGATTGATGAGACAGCAGCGCCACAATTGGAAACAATCCAAAGGCCACGAGTGCACCCCCGGAAGAATATTTCCACAATAAGACCGCTCCGACCCAAATACCCATGAGGGTGAGGCCGATCCAGGGGGCGACTCCCAGCACCGCTCCTAAGGCCGTGGCTACACCCTTCCCTCCCTTGAAATTCAAAAAGATGGAATAGAGGTGGCCGACGATAGACGTCAGCGCCACGAGCAGAATAGCAGCTTCTTGGTGGAATAGTAGTGTGCCTATCCATCCGACGAGCCATCCCTTCCCAATGTCACCGAGCAACGTCAGGATCCCGGCCTTTTTCCCACCGACCCGCAAGACATTGGTGAATCCGACATTCCGGCTCCCCGCCATCCTGGGATCAGGCGAGTCCAACCATCGTGACACGACGACGCCGAAAGGAATCGATCCTAAAAGATACCCTCCAATACTTGCCAACAACACCAACCAATTCAAAGAGCTCTCTCCAAACACGATTCGAAATATTCTAAGGATTTACTAGCCCGTTGGCTGAAGACTCGAAGGTATCGATCCTGTTTCCTCGTAATTGAGAGAAACATTCTGTGAAGGGTTTGACACGCTCTTGGAAAGAGAGCGTGTCCGGAACAACAGAGAACGTTCAACTTATTCGTCACTATTTTCATAGAAAAATCATGGTCTTATACTGCCGCATCTTTGTAAAGAAAATTACTTCCGACCGCGCCTCTGTCAACAGCTTTAGTTCGCGCAATTACCTGTTACCGTCTGGGCAAAACGTTCATACATTCTTGGATAATCAATAGCTTGCGAGGTTCGACATGTAAGGATTTTGCATCTTCGGACA
>WIAF01000026.1 GCA_014055465.1 Nitrospira sp. CR1.1 | reverse complement strand
GTTGGGTCAGCAACAGATCCTTCGTCAACGTCAAACGCCCGGACACGGCGCCATTCTGATCGATGAACATGGTCGCCTCCATCGCGTAACTATAGGGCACAACCCCTTCGATCCCGATCGCCGCGTGTCCGCGGGTCACATTCCGCCCGCGAAAGGTTTGCGTTTCGAGGCGCGGGCCGATTTGAAAATCGTAATACTTGCCGAGGAACCGGCCGTAGAGCAGTTGAAAGTCCACGTCGTAGTCTGCTTTGAAGGCCGTATCCCGCTGGCCCTCGCTCTTGAACCACAGGCGGTTGTAATCGCCGCCGTAGTAGCCTTCGATATCCCACCGATAGTCGTCATTCGCTTTTGTTCCTCCCGGGCTTGGGCGGTACTCGAGGACGTCGAACAGAGTCCAGAGATGGTTCTCCTGATCGTTGACAGGCGGAGCCCAATCCTGTTGCGGCGAGGCGTTCGGCAAGGTGCGGACAGGTCCGCTGGGGATGTCCGATGCTCGCCCCAACGGTGACGGGACCATTTTCACTGGAGCACTGAGCGGGCCGGCTGAGTTGGAGTGACCAAGCAGACTGTCTTTATTCGATGTGTTGAACAGGGTCTGAGCCGGGGCGACTGAGGCAAAGAGGATGCTCAGAACACCGATTAAAATTATCACATAAGTCAGGCGAAGAGACATGATCTCACCTATAGCTCTTTGTCAGACACCTCGATGACGCGGAACATGCCCGCCTCCATGTGGAGGAGCAAATGACAGTGAAACGCCCAGCACCCAGGCGCATCCGCACTGACCGCGACAGAGACCCGTTCGGCGGGCTTCACGATGACGGTATGCTTCCGCGGCAGGTATGGTCCGGTCCCGTTCTCGAGGTGCATCCACATGCCGTGCAGGTGCAACGGATGTTCCATCATCGTATCGTTCACGAACGTAACGCGCAGCCGTTCTCCGTAGCGAAAACGAATCGGCTCCGGCGCGTCGGAGTATTTCTTCCCATCGAACGACCACATATAGCGGTCCCCCATATTGCCCGTGACGTGTAGTTCGATCTCTCGCTCCGGCTCCCGTTGATCGGGATAGGGCGTAAGGCTTTTCAAATCGGTGTAAAGCAGCACCCGCCAGGGGCTGTTTTCCAGCCCTCTGCCTGGTTCCCCAAACCGGGTCTGCGAATACTCGGCCACCGTTTGATTGCCGGTCCCATGATCGTCGGAGTCATGCTTGACAGGCTCGGCGCCGGGAGTCTTCGCACGAGGTTGACCGCCCATGCCGGGCATGCGCTCCTTGTGCAGATCATGCTGCATGTGCTCCATGTTCGGAGTGTCGGCTGAGGGCTTCATGCTCGGCCTCTCAGCGGGCGAACCCATGCCGGGCATCGTCATCCCGCCGCCGTTCGAATGCTGCATGCCCGGCATAGCCATCCCTTCCATACTCATCCCCATGTCTTCCATCGTCCGGAGAGGACGGAGACGACGCTCGGGAATAGACGCGGTCATCCCAAGCCGTGGCGCGAGCGTCCCACGTGCGAAGCCGCTGCGATCCAGTGTCTCGGCAAAGATGGTGTAGGCGCGGTCGCCAGTCGGTTCGACGATCACGTCGTACGTTTCCGCCGGACCGAAGCGAAACTCCTCCACGAGCACCGGCTGGACGTTCTGTCCGTCCGCCTGCACGACGGTCATCGTGAGACCAGGGATGCGGACGTCATAGAACGTCATGGAGGCCGCGTTGATGAAGCGCAGGCGGATTTTCTCTCCTGGGCGAAACAGTCCGGTCCAATTCGCGCCCGGAGACATGCCGTTCATGAGGTACGTGAAGGTGTAGCCGGTGACATCCGCGAAGTCCGTCGGGTCCATCCGCATCTCGTCCCACATCACGTAGTTCTTGAGTGTCGCCCACAGGCCCCAGCTCGCGATGTTGGAGAAGAACTCCCCCGCCGTGCGCCGCTGGAAGTTATAGTAGCCGGGGAGCTTTTTAAGATGGGCGAGGACGGCTTCAGGCGACTCGAAACTCCAGTCCGAGAGCATCACTATGTACTCACGGTCATAGTGAAATGGCTCGGGTTCGAGAGGATCAAGGATCATCGGCGCGTAGATCCCCCGCATTTCTTGGCCGCCCGAGTGGCTATGAAACCAGTAGGTGCCGCTCTGCTTGATTGGAAAGCGATAGGTGAACGTCGTGCCGGGCTTGATGCCCGCGAAGCTGACCCCCGGCACGCCGTCCATGTCGGGCGGCAGCAGCAACCCATGCCAGTGAATCGACGTTATTTCCGTCAACCGGTTCGTGACCCGCAGCGTCACGTCTTGGCCTTCTCGCAGGCGAACCACCGGGCCCGGGATCGTTCCGTTGACGGTCATCGCGGTCGCGGTTCGTCCGTTCACTGTAAAAGGTGTCTCCTCAATGGCCAGATCGATGACGTGACCGCTGAGCGTGGTCTGTAACCCGACAGATGCAGAGGCCTTCGTTACGTCGCCCGTCCAGGCGCAGGCGGGAATCAGTGGCTCTACCGCGGCCAGCAGCCCGAACGCCGCCGCGCGTTTCAGCAGCACCCGTCTAGAAATACTATCGGGCATCATTTGTATTTCCTCTCGCATTGTGGACTTATGATTAAGGTGAAGCCATTAGTTGTAACATCTGTGAGTATTGAGCAATAAATTTCGACTCGCCCTTCGCGTCATGAGATCACTCCTGTTTCCGAAAAGACCTCCAAATCTCGAATGCTCTGTTCAAAAGCGGTTTCCAGTCGGGCTGTGACGCATAATGGGCGGGCTCACCGATGGATAGCCGATAGAGATTTGCTGCGCACTGCGCCCATCGTTTGGCCGCGTCCGGTCCGTCTCGCGCACAGAGCGTTTCAAGGTGTATGCGTTCACTCATCTCGCCTCACGAGAGAACGACCATTCTCAATGATGCTTGTAGTACCCCACCCCTCGCAGATCGTTCCACGCTGTGGTTTGATGGCACCGGTAACATTGATTGACCTGCACGTTGTCGCAGCACCGGCTGCCGCCGAGACTCCCTTGGCTAATGGTTTTCTTCGATACCATGGCAAAGTGCTCCATATAGTGGCTCGGCGGCGCCTGATGGCACTGCGCACAGTCCAGCGACCGCGGGGAGGGATGCCGGTAGTCGGCGATCGTCCACTGGTCCGTCCCATGGCAGTCGCTGCAACCCGTGCCGAACAGACCCATATGGCGGTCTTTCGTCGCATGGCACGTGATGCAATCCAGCGCCGTCTCCAGCCGAACGGCCCCGGGCTGCTCGCGAAGCCAGCGCCGAATCAGGTCGGCCTTCGCAAAAGTTTCGGTCTTCGGGGGAGATTTGCTCAACTCACCCGAGCCGATCCGAGCAAGGGCTGCGTGGTTCATCACCACCGGACGCACACTCACGCCTTGGTGTTCGATGTGGCAGTCGGCGCATCGGCTGATGTCCGCATGGAATGCAGTGGGTTGCCGCTGGAGGAGGATGTCATTGTTCGCATGACAGACGATACAATTGGCCCCCTCGACGCCGTGAATCGAGGTGTGACAGGTACTGCATTTCTGTTCGAGGAACGCATGAGCGTTCGATAGCGGGCCCGGACTGATGAAGCCCTGCAACCGCCCAGCGTTCGCCGGCATGTGGACGCGAAGTGTTCCGAGAGCGATGGCCGCGAGAACCAGGCCGAGCACGATCGCAAGGAGGATCCATTTTTTCATGGGTGGAACCACCTCAGTCCATAATAAAGGCCAGCCCAGACATGAATGCCGAGAAGGACCATGAGAACGGCGGACAATACGATGTGCGCTGTCAGCCATCTACTGAAGGCCCGCTTCAACGTCTCGTGCATCTTGACGGCATAGTCCACATCCGCAATGGACTCTGCCAGTCTGATGGCTTGTAAGGCTGCCGCCACCCCAGTCTCGGTTGTCAGTCCCAACAGGAACCATCGCGACCATCGGTGTTGCAGTGCCGTCATGAACGGCGGCTGGGGGCCGGTGCGTAGTTCCACCGCCACCCTGTCGTAGGCCGCCTGCAATCCGGATAGCGTGGCTCTCTTTTCGCGCACCTCCTGGAACGTCTGATTGAGCAGGTAGCGCCCGATGAATCCGCTCACCACCACCAACAACATCGCGGCGGTCAGCAGCATGCCAAGCACGCTGTCGAATTTATGTCCCGTATGCAGCAGGCCGAGCATGGAGCCGCTAAGGCCGGCATAGACATGCCAGGCGAGCAGGGTGCGAAGGGAGCCCCTCTTTGTGACAAGGTTCTTGATCGCGGGGATCCGTTTCACCGGGGCATACAGGACACAAAAAACCATCAACAACGCTCCCGAGACCCCCAGGACACCTCCCGTCAGTGACCCGGCAAAGCGTGGTGAGCGGTGCACGGCAAAGCCGAGCCAGAGCGCCAGCAGCAGAAGCACCATGCCCGTCATGACCAGCCGTTCACGTTCCTGCATTACGCATCAACCTCCACATTGGCTGTGGACTTGGCCTGGCAAGCGAGAATGATGCTTGCCGCTTTGTCTTGCGGGGTCAGCGCCTCTTCGACCGCCATCGTGACCTGTCCTGACAAGAGTGTGACCTTGCAGACGCCGCAGTAGCCTTGCCGGCAGGAATAGTCGATGTTCACCCCTACGTCCTCTGACGCTTCGAGCACGGTCTTGTCCTTGGGCAGCGGCGCAGTCTTCCCCGAGCGAATGAATCGGCAGGCTGAGGTGACCACGGCCTGCCCCGGCTCCACAGAAGTGGGTGCGCCGGCGGCCGGTGCCGGCCGGGGCTCCGCCCCGAGAAAGTTTTCGCTTTTGACCTGGTCCGGCGGTACGCCCATGTCGGCAAGGATCCCCTTGACGGCCTCCATCATTGGGGGCGGTCCGCAGACGTGAATACGCCGCGTCGTGAGATTCGGGACGGCCTTCGTCAACAAGTCTCGGGTGACATGGCCCCGCGGGCCGGTCCATGCGGAGGAGGTTTCCCTGCTGAGCGAGATCGTCAGCTGGAAGTTGGCGTACCGCCGGACGAGATACTCCAATTCCTCATGGAAGATAATGTCTTGCATGGTGTTGCAGGCGTAGATCAGGAAGATCTCTCCGGTCCAGGCCTGATCCGTCAGACAGCGGATCGCGCTCATCAATGGCGTGATCCCGACGCCTCCGGCAATCAGCACGACGCTCGGGGCCTCATGTCCGCGAAACGTAAATTTTCCGAACGGCCCGCTGACGCAGATCAGATCTCCGACCTGAATCCGCTCATGCAGATAATTCGACACCAGTCCGGACGGCGTCTGCTTCACCGTCAACTCGCACAATGTCCGCCGGCAGGGCGAGGAGGCGATGGAATAGGATCGCTTCATCTCTTTGCCGTCGATGTTGACTGAGACGGTCAAAAACTGTCCGGGTTCGAACACAAAGGGAAGGAGAGGAAGGTCTCCGCCTGACGGATGCACCAGCCGGAACGTTCGCACATCGGGCGTCTCTTGGAAAATTTTGGCCACCCGAAGTTGTCCGGACCACCGGCCGGCCGGAATCGTCACCAGTGGCATGGCTGTATCTCGCGCTGCCGGTCCTGTGCTGGTCGCCATGGCGGGAGCGGGGCTCACGGTCCGTGGTGTCGTAGCCGCCGTCACCGGACCCGCGGAGAGCTCCTGTCTTCCTCCCGCCAGGCTCGCCAGCAGTGCATCTACACGCCGCATGCGATGATAGTACAGCCAGACCATAGAAGCGCTGAACGTCAGCAACAGAATCATCACGAAGTAATGAAACCAGGACAGTCCGAACAAGCCGTGCGGAGGCTGGCCTGATCCGGCAGGTAACAGGTTCATCTCACCCTTGAACCATTGCAATGCGACATCGCGCGGAGCTCTGGCTTCAGCGAGCGCGCGGTACCCCGCCAGCCCGCTTTCAAACTGCGCCAACCCCTCCCGCATCTGCTCCATGGCCTCCTGCATCACGACATAGTCGTCGCGAGTGGCGCTCGACGAGAGCGTCGAGATCCCTTCCGACATCAGTCCCGCGCCGTTCGTCATTCGCTCGTGGGCCTGACGTTCGACATCTGCCCGCTTCTCGGGTGGGAGGTCGGGAAGGCTCATCAAGGAGGGATAGAGGTCTTTGGGGGGCGAAGTCCCCATTCCCATTTCTCCCATGCCC
>WIAF01000025.1 GCA_014055465.1 Nitrospira sp. CR1.1 | reverse complement strand
CCCGTGCCACCGCGCATCTCTCCCATGCTCCCGCCCATCGTCCCGCCCGCGGCCCTATCCGGGGCATCACCGGAACCTGCGGAATCACCTGAACCCGGTTGAGGGTGGTGCTCGGCATGCTGGCCTTGTGCCGTTTGGTCGAGAGACGGCGCAGCCCATACCAGAGCGGTTGCCAGACTCACGGCCGACCATCGATTGCAACGCGTCTTCATCGCCTCACACATTTCTGCTAGCGCATCTCATGAGGGCCCGACATGGGCCCTCTCCCCTCGGAGTGTGAGCCACGGCCACCCTGCATCTGTCCCATCCCCATATGCCCCATCCCCTCTTGAAGGGGACATTGCCCTGTCTTGGCAATAACGGGACAATCCTTCGCGATGTCCCGCTGGCAGTCCTCGGCGGGCTTTCCCATTCTCAAACAATCCGCCATCTTCTGATACATATCGGCCAGATCCTTTCGCAACTCCGGCGACACCTGGCTCGACCGATCTTCGCCGAAACTTAAGGAAGAAATACCCACCGTAAAACAGACAGCCGTCACTAAAATCGTTTTCGTAAGCATGGCGCTTGCTCCTTTTATGGTTCGTCCTTACTGTTGTTTGGACGTCATCGTTCCCAACAGGGTCCGATGTTGATCATGAGTGAGGACCTTGGCCGCTTCCCCGACCGCTCGGATGAAGTTCATGCGTTGATCCGCCCGCAGTTTCTCGAGCTCCGCAATTTTGGCCTGAATCTGGGCGACATCCGGCTGGTCGGCGCCCGTCAACATGTACAGCTCTTGCTCGGCTCCATCAATGCGGCGTTGCTGCGTCGCGCGATCGAGCAGGGCCTTCTCCTTTAAGCGATTCAACGTCGTCTTTTGTTCAGGAGTCAGGGCGATATGCTTTGCATGGTCAAGGAAAAAGCCGGTTGACCCGACGTGATACAGGTGAGAGGCGCCCGGCTGTCCGGGCATGGCGGATGACGATCTTTTCATGCCGCCCATACCGGAACTCCTCATGCCACCCATCATCCCGCCCATTTCGCCCATACAACACATCTTCATGTTGCCGCCGGACGACATCCCGCCCATCTCGCCTTCCATCATGCCCATGCTGCCGCCGCCGGATGACTTTCCGCCAGGGGACATGCCGGCCATTTCGCCTTCATCTTCCATGTCCATCATGCCCGTGCCGGAGCTCCCGCCGGAGGACATGCCGCCCATCTGGCTCATGTCGTCGTCCATCATGGTCATCTTGCCGCCGCCGCTCATCGTTCCGCCACTTCCCATCGCGCTGCTGCGCCGCTGCCTGTTCTGCTTTTGAAGGATGGCCTGCAGGGTTGCGACCTGTTGCTGCAATTGTTGAATCTGATCGGCCAAGGCCTGGTTGTCGGTGGCCTGCGCGGCCGGATGATCGGCGTGTGCAGTCTTCGCCGCTAGGATCGGCATTGCGAGACTTCCTGCAAGCAGGAGCAGTCCTGCGGTCAGGACCCAGCGATGCCGCTTATGGTTGTTCACGAGCTTCATGATATTTCCCTCCTTTCATCCTGCGTCTTTATATCCATCCCCTTCCCATTGCCGATAGCGAGCGCCGATCTCTTTCAGCTTGCCTTCCATCTCATGGAGGCAAAAGACTTCGCACGCGTCCACAGGGGCATCCAGCTGCGCTCGATGGAGAATTGTGATCGTGACCGTCACCTCCGACCGATTGTGTCGGACGGGGTCATAGAGAATGACATTGTCCCTGACGGACATGTAGTACTGCGAAGGCCTTTCCGCCTTCGGCAGGATCCACTTTGCGACCTCGCGCAGATGGCCCAGAATGGTTCGGCATTGCTCGCAGCCCGGATGCGGCGCTTCGGTTCCGTGTGCGTGGGCGCCGTAGAGTTCCAGATTGAAGCCGACCAGCAGCGGCTGCTCGTCCGTGACCGGAAGCAGTTCCGGTAACACCTCCCAGCACACACGGTGTTCACGCACCAACGCGCTCAGCCGCACAATGGCGGCCGTGTCAGCTACCTGCTCTCCTCGTTGCTCATCCTGCGGCACAGGTCACCTTTCGCGGTTTCCTCCAAACGTGACTTTCAGGCTATTCCGCAGTCGAGGCAGACTGACGCGCGCGTCCGCCAGATCTTCCCGGGAGCCGTCTGGGCGCCTGCGCCTCGGTGACCTCGATCCGCCGAAGCTCGAATCGGCAGCACGGATCGGTCCCGCAGCAGGCCGGATGCGCGCAATGGAATCGGAACTCGATCTGGCGCGTCGCTGGAGCAAACGGCCCCAGCGTTACCCCGAAGCGATGGATCGCGGCCATGACCCCGCCAGCCGGAATCATCTCGAGCGTTCGCCATTGGTCATCGGGATCGGTTTTCCAGCTCACCCGGCCCGGACAATTCGTCCGGATGGTCAGTCGGTGCTCGCGTCGGATCGAGGCGATCGGACGCGCGAAGGTCCAGATCAGCGTATGGGGCGCGATGGATTGATCGAGTGTCACTGGTGGGTTCCGGCCAATGGATCGGTAGACGGTCTTCAGATGATCGCGAAAGAGGTCATCGAACTCCGCATCGGAGTCCGAGGCCTGGTCCTCGCCGAACCACCAGAACCAGTCGCTGCCCTCGGCCGCATACAGTGCCTCAAAGGCTTTCTGACGACGCGATGGGGTAACCTTGACGCGATCCACGAGATCACGGGTCTCCCGCAGGAGATCCCAAGCCTGATTTTCTTCAGCCTCCCCGATCCAGGTGCCGAGATCGTTCCCGGGCCGCGAGCCGTTCTCGTCGATCCAACTCGCGTGAAAGAGGTCATAGACTTTGGGAAGCTGCGGGAGCGGATGGGGCAGCACTCGCCGAGCGGCATGGCCTTCCACGTACTCGCGAAACGTGACCGTGCGAATCTCTGGATCAGCGGCAAGCGCCGTATACAGGGCATGCAGGAACGGGCGGGCCTGCTGCGGATAAGCGCCCCAGGCGTTTTCCCCATCCAGAATCACGGACACGATGCGGTTCAGCGGATCGTTGGCCTGCCAGGCGAATCGCATCTTGACTTCCCGCACAAAGTCTTCCGCGGCCTGGCGAGGGTCCGGATAACGCTGGTAGTGAAAGCCGATCTTGTCCGACAGGACGGTGTCCCGGAAGAAGATCGCCACTGCACGGCCGGCCTCATCTTCCGCCCGGTAGGCCTGACACAGCACGTTCGGGTCCTGGACGTTGTACCCGTACTGCCCGGACCGCTCCAGCACGCCCCGATCCGTGGCGATCCACTGCAGGCCAGCTTCAGCAAACAGCGAGACCACCGACTGACCGACCGCGCCCTCGGCAGGCCACATCCCCACTGGAGGATGGCCGAACCGTTCCTCGTAGAAGGTGACGGCCTGATGCACCTGCGCCTTCGCATCCTCCGGCTGGTGGAAGCGCCTGGGATGCGTGGTACCTTCCCGGTCGATCGTGGCCTGATCAGTGTCCACGAGCAGGGGCAGGATCGGATGATAAAAAGGCGTGGTGGAGATCTCAATTTGGCCGCGATCCTGAAGCCGGCCGTGAATCGCGACCACGTTGCGCATGATCTTGAGCTGTTCGCCGACCATCTGGGCGATCTGCTCCGAGCTGTATCCACTGCCTTGCGTCACGAAGCTCGCCACGGAGGCCACCTCCCCGTTGGGAAGTTTAACGGGTCCCTCCTGGAACTCCGGGCCGAACCAGGCCAGGTTGAACCACATCTGGAGATCCGCGAGATCCTGGACCGTGAACGAGCGGCTGTTCTGGCGCTGCTCAAACAAGGCGCGATACCGGGGCCGGGGGAAGATCTGCGTGTGCCAGTCGGCTTCGTAGAACGTGGCGAGGAGTTCCTCTCGTTGGGCGGCGGAGAGACGGGCCGCCGGGGTCAGCGTTAATTCCAGGGCGCGGTCTGTGGCGCCGCGCTCCGCATAGTCTTCGAGCTGTTGGAGAAGGACGGGCGTGAGATTGATCGTAAGATGCACCTCGGGATGCTGCTCTAGGAGCGCAGCCATGGCGTAGTAATCGCGAATAGCGTGCAGCCGCACCCAGGGGAACCGGTACGAGCCCTGTGGCCGCTTGGCTTGCAGATCCTTGTAGAGCGGCTGGTGCTGGTGCCAGAGGATTGCGAGGTGAATCTTCGGCCCTACGAGAAAGGAGAAGGTTCCCGCGTCGGTGGCCCCGGTCGCACAACTGCCCCGCAACCGGTACTCCACACGATCTCCGTCCGCAAAAGGGCCGAAGTTGAGAAACCAGTAGCTGTTGACCTCGCGGTTGACATTCCAGGTGCCTTCCACCTCTCCTGTCGTCTCAGTGCCATCGTGGCGCACGACCCGATAGTCGATCCACGTTCGTTGGCCCTCCTCAATGGGCCAGGTACCGAACTGAAGATTGACGTGCTGCTCCGCACTCACGAAGAACGGGAAGCGCGGCGCGTCAGGTGTGAGATGCCAGATGACCATCGTTCTGCTAGCCTCTCACGGAGGCACCTCGGTCAAGGCGCCTTGTTAGGATCTTCAGCGGCAATGAAAGAGTACGAAGGATCATTCCCGTTGTTCCTCTTGATGGCATGAATTATTGCTGTGGCGAAAACCGATATATCTCATGGCAAGCCGTGCATTGACTGGTGATGGTGGAGAGTCGACGGATAATCTGTGGGACTGTCTCGCCTTGAGCAATTCCATCAGCCAGTCCATCGAACTCATGATGCACCGACATACCCATTTGCTTGAATGCCAGCGGAATTTTTGCCACCAGAGTTGGGTTCACGTCCTTATCCATGCCCATACCGACTTTCCGAGCCGCAGTTTCCGCAGCTTGGAATTTCCGGGATGCTTCGCTCGTGCCAAGATCCGCAAGTACAGCTTGGATGGCCTCGAGAAACTGTCTCATCTGGGTCAATACGAGGTCACGTTCCGAGGGTGATAATAGAATTTCTGTGCGGCCGTCACTACCCGTCGTCGTCCACCCTTTTAGAAACAACCATCCGATTGCCGCAGCGCCGATCAGCCACAGGACTAAGGCTAACGTGCAAAGTATGCCTGATCGCATGACCGTCCTTTAGAGAGTTTGTGTAAAAACAGCCTCTTTACTACACCAAGCTCACTCGGCAAGAGAGGGCCGACGACAGTTACACATACGCATTCGCCGCATACTGTTGCACCATGCGGTGCGTGTTGAAGAAGGAAGCGTTGAAGGCTATGGTCGATCGCATAATCTCGCTCCATCGTTCGCGGCGCTGATAGAACATGGGCGCGATGACCCCGCGCAGTTTGTCGTACAGCTCGCGGGCATCCTGGGCACCGCGCCCTTCTTGTGAAGTGGCATCGGAAGGCCCGCGGCCGATGGACCAGCCCGTGATGCCCTCGATATGGCCCTCCACCCACCACCCGTCGAGCACGCTCAAGCTGGGCACACCGTTGTGCGCGGCTTTCATCCCGGAAGTGCCGGACGCCTCAAGTGGTGGGAGGGGCGTGTTCAACCAGAGATCGACGCCAGCGGTCAGGAGCTGTGCCAGCGTCAGATCGTAATCCTCCAGATACGCGATCTGCACCTCCGGCTTGACCTGACCGGCTACCCGAACCACACGGCGAATGATCTCCTTTCCCGGCTCATCCTTGGGATGCGCCTTGCCCGCAAAGATGAGCTGAATCGGGCCAACCTTCTTTGCAATGTCGACGAGCTCGTCGGGGGCCGACAACACCAAATCGCCCCGCTTGTACTGGGTGGCCCGCCGGGCAAATCCAATCGTCAGCCCATCATCGCGGAACGGCAACGAGGTCCGCCTCCGGACTTCTTCCAGCAATCGCGCCTTCGCCTGGACATGCGCCTCCCAGATGTCTTGAGGAGGGATGCTGATGGCATAGCGGAGAGCGAAGGAATCAGTGCGCCAGCCAGGAATATACCGGTCATAGAGCTGCTGAAAGCTGGGCGAGGTCCAGGTGGCCGAATGCACGCCGTTCGTAATGGAGTCGATGGCATATTCCGGGAACATCTCCTGGGAGACCTCACCATGGCGCTTGGCAACGCCGTTCACGTAGGTGCTCAGATTCAACGCCAGGAGCGTCATGTTCAGCCGGTCTCTGCCACCCAGCATCTGCAGGACTTCCAGCGGCGCCGCGTCGCCGAGCAGTTGCTTGACAAGCTCATACGAGAACTGATCATGGCCGGCCGGCACGGGGGTATGGGTGGTGAAGATGCAGGCCCGCCTCACGCCATCGAAATCCCACGCCGCCGGCTCGTTCTGTTTGCGCTCGCGCAGCAGCTCGAGAGCGAGCAAGGCCGCATGTCCTTCATTCATGTGGAACCGTTCGGCTTGCGTATAGCCCAGGGTTCGGAGCATGCGGACGCCGCCGATGCCCAAGATGATTTCCTGCGCCAGACGGTACCGTTCATCGCCACCATAGAGGTCACTCGTCAGCTCCCGATCGCCAGCCGGATTCTCTTCGACATTGGCATCTAAGAGCAGCAAGGGAACGACATAGCCGGTCAGCCCGGTGATGTCGTACTGCCACGCCCGGACGACGACGGGACGGCCTTCAATCGACACGTGGACCGTCGGAGGGAGCAACCGGGCAAACTTCGAGGGATCCCAACGCGCAGGTTGTTCACGCTGATTGCCCCATTGATCCAGATGCTGTTCGAAATAGCCACGTGTATACAGGAGACTGACGGCCACGATGGGGATCTTCAGATCGGCGCAGGATCGCAACGTGTCACCCGCCAGGACGCCCAACCCCCCACTATAGGTCGGCATGCCCGAATCCACTGCGACTTCCATTGAAAAATACGCGATGCGCCTCGTCACGTCCGCGGCGCCAGAGGCCAATCCTGTTGATCCTGTCGCGTAGCGTTCCGGTGTGGCCAGGAAGGTTCGTTTGCAGAGATCAGAACAGAACCGGAACTCTTGTCCCTGATAGATGGCAGAGAGTCCTTCACCCATCGGAATCTTCATTCCACAGACCGGGTCTTTCACGGTGTTCATCGGTTAGGCACCTTCTCTCTTCGCCCTTGCAGGGTCGCGACGATGTTGAACCTATCGGCTAGGAGGACCTTGTCTCCTACCCTCGGGGTACCGTAAGAATCTCTCGCTCCGCGTCTACCCAGTCCTCCAACGCACATCCCTCCCGACACCCTCGCTCGAGATAGAGCTCATAGGCCCGCTTCGCGATGCGCTCCTGTCGCTCATCGGATAAGGCACCTCCTTCCGGCTTATCCTCCTGTGTTGTGACCGCCTTTTCGTTGTGATTCCTCTTCAACAATTGCTGCTTCATGTCGATCCCCCTTTCCTACTTGTATCCAATCGAGAGTGGTTGTTCCTCTTTCCACCGCGCATAGGCTTGCCATCCTCGTCAACTCTTCGCCACCGATTCTCCACCGTTGACCTCAATTATCATATTGTCCCGCTTGAACTCGCAGCTCACCGCTTTCCAGAGAGCGGATAGAATAGAAATGGAAACAATCACCAGGCTAAGACTCTTCGCGATATTGGTCTTCATGACACTCTACCCTCATTGCCCGCATACTCTGGCGCGCATGCCATCGACATAGCGAGACACGACGGCGACGCCCCGAAAGATCAGCGGTGGAAGCACCAGCATCTGGGTCATAGGGACGAGGCCGATGTTGATGATGGGCACGAGCGGCATCTGTTCACCATACGTCCACCAGCGCAGCACATGAACGGTTGTCCACTCAACGCCGACGCTGATCGCGACACCTGAAGCCAGCATCACGAGGTAGCCTTCGATTCCCGGCTGCTCGAACCATGTTCGGCGACCCAGGGCAATCCAGCCGACGCCGAAGATCGCCACAACGAACAGCCCATCCGCCAGACTCGCCGCCAGACAGAGCCACCACGGAATACTGGCTCCGCCGGGATACACATAGAGCGACGACTGCAGGCGCTCCCAGGGATAATTGACCAAGACTGCCGCGACAAAAAGCATGGTGAGCCGCCGGACTAAATCGCCAGACCAGTGCTCGGACGATGACACGCTCACGTCCTCTTCGCCGTGAGAAGCTCCTGGCTCAATGCGGTTCCTGCTGCCCACGTAATCTCTCCAATATCCAATCCTGAAACGCTCGGTGCTCGGCCAGTTCCTGGAATACCGTTCGCTCGAGCGTCGGGTGGTGGTGGAGATGTTCAGCCAGGAGCCGAGCCAGCTTCCGATCCCCGTCGGGTTCTTGTCCGAGTTGATGGAGCACCTCGTGCACAAAGTGCTCATCCTGCGTGCCCCGTACCACAAGTTGCTCCCGCAAGGCTTGATCTCCCAAGACCCGATCCACCACCGGCGCATCCACCGGCATCGTATGGGCACAGGCCGAGAGCCCCAGCGCGGCAGCAATCCCTAGCCAGCTCGTCAGGCACCGCATGCTGTCCTCCTTGAGCCACACCCTATGAAACGGCTTTGCGAAGCCATTTACTGAATCATGCCGTGCGGCCGCATCGCGCGGTGTTCTTGGGCTAGCGCATCCGCTTCGTCCGCCGCTTTCCTTTGGTTTTGGGCGATCGCGCGGCAATGTGCGGCGTGCTGAGCCGGCTCAGTCTTGCCGTGCGGCTCCGAATGTTTGTCGTAGTACTCGGCCGTAAACTCCCACTGTTTGGCCTTCTCCCTGAGTTCCTGGGCCTGCCGGGCATAGTAGTTTGCCAGGCCGTTATGATCGTTTGCGTTAATCATCCGTTGAGTTGAGGTCTCTGCACAGCCTTGCAGCACCAGCACGAGCCCGACCGCACTTACCATGGACACCAACCTAGCTCTCAACATGGCACCCCTCCTGCGGTGGCAGTGAACCTTGTCACTGCATCAATGAGTTGCAGGTGTCTCGTCTCATCACCTGTACTGTGTTCCCGTATCTTCCCACTGCTCCATCCAAGACACTGACACACTTCTACTATAGATAGACGTTGAGGACCCTCCAGCATTACAGTTTGGGGTCTCCGCACGAATCTCACACCCGCCTTTTCAT
>WIAF01000024.1 GCA_014055465.1 Nitrospira sp. CR1.1 | reverse complement strand
ACCGCGCCTCTGTCAACAGCTTTAGTTCGCGCAATTACCTGTTACCGTCTGGGCAAAACGTTCATACATTCTTGGATAATCAATAGCTTGCGAGGTTCGACATGTAAGGATTTTGCATCTTCGGACACTTAAGGACGTGGAAGACGGCTCTTCAGGCTTCTTAACGACATACACATATTCTCGAGGTGAGTCTGCATGAAGCAACGCTGGACCTTTCGTGCCTACCCGACGGAAGAACAAGTATTCCAGTTGGCGCGAACATTTGGCTGCGTCCGGTATGTCTGGAACTGGGCCCTGGCGCTCCGTCGTGACGGGCTCGTGCAGCATCGACGCAGGATTGGCTATGCTGAAACTGATGCGCGGCTGACGCAACTCAAAGGTCACCCCGAGACTGCGTGGCTTCGGGAGGTGAGCAGCGTACCACTGCAGCAGAGCTTGCGCGATCTCCAGATAGCCTTCGTGAATTTCTTCGAGCACCGTGCGGCTCATCCGACATTCAAGCAAAAATCCAGGCGTCAGTCAGCTAACTATACACATCGTGGCTTTCGGTTTGATCCACTCACCAAGACCCTTACCGTTGCGAAAATAGGCAGACTGCACATACGCTGGACACGCGACTACCTGCCGATGCCCTCCTCAGTCCGAATCATCAAAACCACGACCGGCAAGTACTTTGTTTCACTGGTCGTGGAGATAGAGCCCCTAGACTGGCCCAAGTCCGGCGAGGCTGTCGGCGTTGATTTTGGCTTGACGTCTTTCGCAACGCTGAGCAACGGCGAGAAGATCGACAATCCACATCACGCTGAACGACGCCAGCACAGGCTGACTCTGTTGCAACGGCGTGTTTCACGGAAGCAGAAAGGCAGCCGGCGGCGGAGTGTGGCACTGCAACGGCTGGCATTGCTGCATGAACGCATTCGAAACGCGCGATGGGATACTTTACACAAGTTCTCCACCAATCTAGTGAAACGGTTCGACCGGATCTACTTGGAAAATCTCCACATCCGCGGCCTGGTGAAAAACCACCACCTGGCTCGCGCATTGAGCGATGCAGCGATCGGTTCAGCCTGTCGCTTGATCGAAGCGAAGGCGTCACGATACGGAAAGGAGGTCGTCACAATCGATCGGTTTTTCCCGTCGAGCAAGACGTGCTCGGGCTGCGGGCACGTCGTCGGTAAATTGCCTTTGACGATTCGTGCATGGTCGTGTCCATCGTGCGGGACCGCCCATGATCGGGATATCAACGCCGCACAGAATATCTTGGCGGTTGGACAGACCGTGTCAGCGCATGGAGCTGGGAGAAGTACTCGCCGTCTTCCAGGACGACGAGCCACCTGGCGTCGAAGTGCGAACCCCTCTCGGTGATCAGTTCAGACGCGAGGGAATTCCTGGCATTCAAACCAGGAAGGATGTCAACTCCCACCGAAGGAGCAAATATGTCAGGCAAGCGCGATTTGAACTTCAGTTTGTATTCCGGAAGACTGACCCATCCACCAGAAATGATGCAGTACAACACCGGACATGGCCATATGCTTTGTTTCTCCCTCGCCATTCATTCGGATGCCCCCTCAGACAAAATCGACAATCCCATGTTCCTCGATGTGAAGGTCACCGGAGCGTCACCGGAACTCCATCAACACATGAGCGTCGGCCAGGAGGTACGCGTCCGTGGGGAGCTACAGTCACGAACGTTCAAGAAACAAGACCGCATCCAACGGACCTACTATCTCCACGTGAAACACCCCTCCGACCTCGAATTCCTGTCGCGGCCGAAGGACAAGACGACGACCTAATCACCACACCCACGGATTCACAGCCGCGCGACGTGCCCATCCAAGTCTTAACAAGGAGTGTCTCATCATGACCACTGCCCAAATCACGCACGCCCAGATAGCCCGCGCCCTCTACGAGGCCCACTCCTCCGTGGAGTGCCTCTCGATCGAAGATCTTCGCGAGCTGCAGCTTTCTACTCTCGGTTCCAATGCCAACTCTGAGACATCCTGGCTTCCCGCACTTCCAGACCGCGTTCTCGTCACCACCGAGGCGGAAGAGGAAGAAGCCATCACCCTCATTGATCACCTCTTTCAGGCCCATATGGACGCCTGGTCCCTGAAGGACCGCGATCAGGTCTTCTCCCGAGGCACCAGGTTCGACGACGAGAATCCCGCCCCCCAATACCCGCTCATCACGAAGAGCTCTCGCCGGACATCGGATCCGTCCTTCATGGTCCTCCCAGACGGGCGAAGGGTACTCCAACTCGATGCACAGCGGTTGCTAACACTCTGTGGCATCCAAGAGGTGCTACTCCGAAAAGAAGTTCGCCCAGGTGCATTCGCACGCGCCGGTCGAGGCAAATGTCCCTCCTGCCACGGCTTGCATCTGACCACTCCCCAATCAGCACAGGCCACCCCAGCGCGCGCATCAGGAAACGACCTCGTTTGCCCCAGGTGCAAAGTCAGCATTCAGAGCAACTATATTCGGGAGGATGCCGATACCCTGAAATGCCTCTGCTGTTCGCACCGAATTTATCGAGAACATGCCCCCGAGCTGCCCGGTCTCGATGCCGAGGATATCGCGCAGAACGAAGAACGAGTTGCGCGAGCCTGCTATGTAGACCACGGCCAGCAGGCCGAAGCTGACGACGACGCCCTCGATCTCGACAGCGGCCAGGACAGCGAGGATCTGTTCGACGACACCACGCAGATCGACACGTTTGAGTATCTCGATTATGAGTCTTCCCATGAAATTGCCCAAGACGACATCCCGAACGACGAGAGCGACGTGGACTTGCCTGATCTGCAAGACAAGCTCCACGCACCGGCTTATGCCCTGTTCTGTCAGGGCCGTCACCCACTTCGACAGGCCCTCCTCAACCAGGCCATCCTCGAGCTCGACGCCCACGACAATCGCATGCCGGTCTGGGTTGCGGCCGGGCGTATCCTCACGTCCACCCCACACCACCTCTCTCCGACCGACGCGCAGGCCATCACAAGCTGGCTCCATGGGCTTCCACAAGAGGACCTCGCCATCCTGGCTGGCGATCCCAACGCCAGCAACGAACGCTTAGCGCATCCGGAACCCGGCTTGTTCTTCCCAACCGATCAACTCCTGCTACCATTGATTCGCTTCTTCGGACACAGTCTGAAACGCTTTCGCAACAAGGAGGCTGGCTGCCGCATCCTCGCCGCGGACTATGGGCTGACAGAATCCGCGCTCAAACACATCGCCATGGCCTACGGGCAACTCCCAGCCAACCGCGAGGCCGCCCACGTGCCTGCAGCCTAGTCTCACCCTTCGTGATACGGCAGTGCACATCCCTCCGCTCAACCATGTGAAGGAGTCTTTTCATGACCTATGCTCACGTCGAACTCGTTGGCCGTGTCGCGACCACTCCCGTGCGCGCCTCAGTCGGCGCACGCAGGGTAACCAATCTCCGCGTCGCGATCGACCGGCCTATTCAGACCACTCGTCCTGGACACACTCCACCACTGTTTCTCTCCGTTTGCATCTGGGACCACACCCTCGACCACCAGCTCCCCTCCCTGACGAAGGGCCAAACAGTCAAGGTTACAGGGCGCTTGGATACCCGCACCTCCTCGCACACCGGACTGACGTATACTCATGTTGTCACCGACCACATCGAACTGATGCCACCGGAGATACACCGACAGGCTGCCTAAGCCCCGACCGGCGGCAAGGCAAAAAAAAGGGGAGCACTTCCGGGAAGACGCACTGAGTTCCAAGGAACTCGCGTCTTCCACAACGAAGTGTCTCCCCTCATGTACTGGTGTCGGTCCTTACATGGGGCCATGCGTAAGGAGTTCTAGTCCAAAACTACTATTCCCACGCTGTCCCATACAATGCGCGATGAGCCTCATAGAGCGCATCGGCAGCTTCTTCACGAACCTGCTTCACCGAGTCCTGAGTGACGCCCGTCCGACAAAGCAGCTCATCTCGAAGCGGGGCTTCAAGGGCTTGCGCTCTCTCCCAGACAGCTGTCACAAATGCGGCTTCATACGTCTCAGGGATGCAGCTCGATCCGTGTATGTGTTGGACAATCTCGTTGATGATGGTATCGATCGCATTCATGAAAGCCTCCAGGCATAGTTGACAAGGGCACAGAGAGAGGCGTGCTCTCCAAGAAACCACGCGCTCCCTCTGCTGCTCCCCTATCGACACGGGCACTAGGCACTCGCGGCTCGAAATACGTCCGGTGAGACACCAAACGACGGGGCCAAAATTCTGACACCCGCGCTGGCAACTCGGAATCGTCTCAATGCCAGCCGACATGCTAGCTGCCACTTCTGTATCTTCGTCGATACGGACGGCACGACCAACATACGTTCCGGCTGAGCCAATTCTGCCGGCAATTCCGACTCTGGGAGAAACGCGCGCAACTCCTCGGTCGACGTTCGCATCAGCCAACGTGCGATTTCCTGTTGCTCCGCGCGACCCAGCCCACGGCACGATTCCATGAGTGTGGACGCTACGGCCCAAATCATATCAAGCCGCTCCCCACTCAGTCGTTCCCGCATCGTGCCCTCTAATAGTGCGCAACGAAGGGGCTTGACCGTCCAGTCTTGCCAAAAGCGATTCTGCAAGGTCATCAGCTGATCTACAGGATCTTCCGCGCTCTCCATATCCTGCGTCTCAAAGTCCCCAACCACACTGCGTTGAGTCTCCTCCTCGCCGGCCATGCTGCTCTGCACGATGTCCTGTTCGTCATCGTCTGCTGATTCTTCAGATTCGTCTATCGGCCCCGCAAGCGTTCCGTCTCCGTGATCCTCCAGCTCAAGATCCGATTCCACATCGACCGTCGCACTCGGTTTGCGTCCGAGTTCGACACGCCACGCGCAAATCAGACAATGCGCCTCTTTCAGATCTAACTGATGGACACCGACCGTCATCATGGACACCACCACAGACGACGAGCCACAGTCGGGACACAGCGGTGTATCGACTGTCGCATCGATCGCTTGAGCAGCACGTGTCCCACGAGGAGCAGGCACCGTGTAATCCAGTTCGGCCATGTCTTCCCACGTCTCACCACGATCGTCATCGTCGTCGTAACGATTTTCGAACGGTGTGCGAGCGTTCAACATCTTGGCATTGCGCCGTTCAATATCGGTCAAGTCTGCCAGGCGTGCGCGCAGACGAGCCCATTGTGCTGGATGCACCTGATAACGTGGTTTTTCCAGCTCCCAGACTAGTCGTTGCAGGTCCTCCAGAGCGAGTCGTTCCCAGGCATGCACCAAGCGACCGTGATCTGCAGCGATTCGTTGGAAATCTTGAACCACTACCGAGACGATCGCCTTTGCCATCTCCGAGCGAACCCACGTTGCATCCACCACGGGAGTACGGCGAGGGGCTGCACTGAGAAGTCCACGTAACGTTGCATGCTTCGATGTCAGATGGGATGTCGTCATGATGAGATCCTTTCATGTCATGATATATGTTGTGATGTGTTGATTTCAGACGTGCTTCGTGGCGCATTCCAACAGCATCGTGCGTGACATGCCGTCCCATTGACCACCCTCGACCCAACTGCTAGAGTTGGCGCCGTGTTCAGTCACTCTGAGAACACCATGAGACTCACGCCGGAATTAGAGATCACCCGTCAGCTCTCCACCTTTGTGAACAGCCGCCAGGAGCTACTCATCGCCAACGCGCGTTTTGTGGGATCACGTGAATTCTGTACACTGGAAGGATTCAGCGAACGAGTGCTCTCTCAGGTCAATCATCTCACCCAAGCGCTCTCACTCACCGAACAGGAACAGGCCCTCGCTCGAGACATCACAGACGCAGTTGCCGCTTTGTCTCGCTAATCACTTCCAACGAGGTCCAATCGCTTTGCGGCATCAGCACGAAATGATCCGCTCTTGCCTTCGACCATTTCAGCGCCCCAGCCTCGATCAGTAATTCAAAGCGATTCGCCAGATCGTTAAATGCCAATTGCAATGCATCGCCGGATCCATGCAGATCCACCAGTACCAGTTTGCCGACAATTCGCATGTCCACACTGACTGCTTGATTTGTGTACATGGACGCCTCCGGGCACCTGACGGCAGCATCTCGCGATCCTGCGTCACGTGCAGCATGTTTAGAATGTGTGTGTGATGTGATTGAACGGTGATCGGAGCGATACGTAAACGGCAGCTTACGTACCACCGATGGAGTTAGGAGACGAGACGGAAGGACTCAACGCAGCGAACTCGCGTCAGCGAACCCTATGGCACAGCTGTTCGAGATGTTTGCTCAAGAGCCCGGTCTCGATCAGTATCGCGTGAGCGACACAGACACTGAACCGCCGGCGGACAAGGTACACGCATCGTCATACAGACCTCCTTAATGAAGCATGGGCACATGGCTCATGCATGGTGAAGAGGATCACGCCAAACATCCTGCCTTCAATTCTCTTTGCCTACACAGGAAGCAAGGAGAACGTTAGACCTGGAACATGGCGTGAACCTAACGTGGACCGATCGATGGAATTGAGAGATGGAGCACTGACAGAAGAGAAGCAATCTAGCTGTGATGATCACTCACAAGGACTAGACTGCGGATGCAAAGACGTTGTACCGAGTACAATGCAAGAGAAAGGATGGTTCGGCAAAGCCTACGAAAAAGAATATGTGCTCATGGTATCCAAGACCGAATAACGAGTCAAGCCCTCGACGTCCACCTGGCTACACAAGATTGGATGGTCAGGATATTCGTGAACTTAATAGGCGGACTTTGCACGACAAGTCGCAGTCACGACGAACGGATCGAGGAAGGGGCAATGATGATGGAGACATTTGAACGAACTGAAGGCGAAGAAGTCATTGGCAGTCTTGGCGACCAGTTAGTGGAAGCCAATGCGACCATCAAGGCGTTACGTGGAGCTCTTCTCTACATATCCACGGAATTGCAGAAGTCACTGACAAACCAAGCGAGACTGACCGCGAGGGTGAGGGAGTTGACCACGTACGTGAGACAAGATGGAACCAATATTGGTCAAACACAGCCACCGAAGCAGGAAGGCCTAGTTCAGCAGACTCACGACCATCCATGATTCCTTCACTCCCCATCCTCACCGGTGCGACCGCCCAACCTCCTCACAGGTGTCCCGAGGCGCTCAGGATGAGCGCAGGTCGGGCATCTGGGTTGTTCATTCTATCAGCCATCGAGGAGGTCCTATGCCCCAGGCACCGGTCGCTCTCCATGCCAGTCGCAGTGGCAAGCCTGCGTCGACCCGCGCGCTCCTCCTCATCGAGCAATTTCGGACCGCGCTCCAGGACGAACTCCAGAGTCGCACCCCTCGGCAACGTCAGGAAACTATCTGCGTCCCGCTCACAGACGGGCAACGGCAACACGTCACTGGGCGAACACATTACTATCTCTTTCAATCTGAGCCGATTCCGGCCAACCTCGTTGAAGACACGAATCCTTCCCTGGTCCTTATCAGCCAGCGCATTCCCTGTCGAATCGTTGGCTTTTCCCCAGACGGCCTCGCCTTAGCGTTCGAGGGCGAAGCCCCGGAGACGATCCCTTCGGCACATCTCACCTTCGACTCAGTCCGCTTGCTGCAAGCCCTCGACAAACGTCTGCAATCCATCAGCCAGCAACCGGACACCTTCGGAACCGCCCTCGCTCTCAAGGCCTTTGATCCTGATGCCATCGCCACGATCACTGCTCTCGACCGCTTGCCGGAAGCCTCAGGCCTCAATCCCGAGCAGGCGCAGGCCTATACCAATGCCCTCGAACGAGATCTTCTATTTGTCTTGGGCCCTCCTGGTACCGGGAAAACCGCCTTCATCACCGCCTTGAGCCAGGCCTTGTTGGCGCAGAATGGGCGAACCCTGATCTGCTCCCCGACCAATACGGCCATCGACAACATTCTGGAGCATCTGCTCAGCCAATCTCCCGATCTCGCCATCGATCAGGTCATTCGTATCGGCACCCCCAGTCCAGACAGCAGTGATCAGTGCCAAATGGCCAATCTCGAGACAGTTGCGCTCACCCACACACTGCCGCTCGAAGAACGCGCGAAGACCCTTCGCCGCCAATTACAGGACTTGGATCGAGACCTGCCGTACCTCGCTCACAGCGCCGACTCCGCCAAACGACTGGACACTCACTGGCGAGAATTGCAGACGTTGCGCGAACGGCACCAGATGCTCCACACCGATGAACGCCGTCTGCGCGGACTCATCACCGAGCGCGCCATGACCATTCAAGAACTTGAAGGCGAGCTTCGAGCCTTCAATGCTAGTCCTGCTTTCCGTCGGCTCTTCGAACACGGCAACAAAGCACGGATCGTCAACGACATTGCGTGTTTCCGAGACTATCAGGCTGCCGACGAAATTACGCTCCGGTCCCTGCAATCTCAGGTGCTCCACTCACAGGTCCGGATCGACACCCTCAATCGCGTCATGGAACAATTCCGCCAGGACCACCAATTGCCGGATGCCCCGTGGTCACCCGAACAACTCTGCGCCCTCCATGAGGCCATGCAGGGCATCCGACACGATCTACAAGGCACCCTTGATCGCCTTGAGAACGAGATCGCTCAGATTGAACAGGCCCTCGTGCGCCGTAGCAGGATCGTTGCGACGACCCTGACCCGGACCTACACCTCACGGCTACTCGACAATCAGCGTTTCGATACCGTGATCATCGACGAGGCCAGCATGGCCCTGGCCCCAGCCCTATTCTGTACCTTGGCGCTGGCCACCTCGAAGGTGATCATCGTGGGAGATTTTCTGCAACTGGCGCCCATTGCTTCGGCCAAGACACAGGCCACCAAACACTGGCTGGCCAGGAGCATTTACGATATCGCACAGATCACCTCAGGACGAGATCCTCGCGTGGTGCCCCTCAGCATGCAGTACCGCATGCATCCCGACATCGCGAACGTCAGCCGTCGTCTCTACGCACGCGCTGGGCTCAGCTATGTCTCCGCCCCGTCCACGTTGACGGACCGCAGCCAGACCGCTGAGGCCGCGCCGGCACCAGGACATTCCCTCATCTTCTGCAACACCGAACC
>WIAF01000023.1 GCA_014055465.1 Nitrospira sp. CR1.1 | reverse complement strand
CCACGACGGTGACGGTCTCGCTCACCGATCGCGCGGGGGCACAACCCTGGCGCACGACGCCGGTGACGGAGCCCTTCGCCCTGGCCCAGTATGAAGACTTGCGCGAGGATGAGCAGTTGGCGCAGCCAAGCTTCGTCCCATTAGACGGGGGTCTCACGGTCGCCGCCGACGACCTGGCGGTGGACGACGAGGCCGGGCTCGTGGCGCCGATTGTCTATGAGACGCTCCTGATTGATCCGACGCGGCCGCCGGAGCGGCCCACGCCGGGCTATGTGCTCTCGGCGGCGGTGTTGGCGCGGGTCGCCCGCTTCGGCGCCGCCGGACAAGCCCCGGCCCGTAAACGCCGGCGAGGGAAGACTGCTCTCACGTTGTAATTAGAACAGGAATGAAAAACCATGCCTGAACCGATTGCCGCCACCTATCGCTTTTATTCCTGGCTTCGCCAGGGACTGCTCGCGGGTCTCTCCGGTCTCGGCGCTCCCAGCCAGGCCACCGCGGGACGCCTCTCCTTACCCGTCCGTCTCAGGGTGAACGACCGTGCGCCCATCGACCTGAACGTGCAACTCTATGGACCAGGCGACATCACCGGCCTGGACGCGCGCGAGATCATTCGCACGGAGCCCCACGCCCACATGACCGACTTCGAGCCGAATTATTTTCCGGCCATCGAGTTCGATCGCCCCGATTTGCCCTGGCTCTTCACCTCGGCTGCAGCGGACGGCGCGCGGCGACTCCGTCCGTGGATCTGCTTGATCGTCGTGCCCAAGGAACGGGCTACGCTCAAAACCAACCCACAGCGACCCTTGCCAGCCATCACCTGCGCGTTGGAAGAGTTGCCGGATCTCGACCAATCATGGGCCTGGGCACACGCTCAAATTGTGGCGGAACAACGCTCGACGCCCGACCCTTCACCGCGCGCGACGTTGCAACAAATCCTCAACGACCATCCCGAACGCACGCTCTCGCGTCTGCTGGCCCCGCGCCGCCTCGATCCCAATACCGCCTACTATGCCTGCCTCGTGCCCACCTACGACGTGGGGAGGAAAGCCGGTTTCGGCGAGCCGATCACGCCGGAGGACGAACAGGCCTTGAAACCAGCCTGGTCAAAGAACACTGCGACTGGCCCGGTCACCTTGCCGGTCTTTTTCCAGTGGGAGTTTCGAACCGGCCTCGCGGGGGATTTCGAATCGCTTGCGCGCCGCTTGAAAGCCCAGTCCTTGCCGGCCACGGTGGGCTTGCGGCCGGTGGACATTCGTACTCCCGGCTGGGGCATGCCGACATTGCCGCCTGGCGCACCTGGCAGTCTGTTGGATCTGGGCGGGGCCCTTCTCACTCCGGAGACTCAGCCGCGCGCCTGGCCCGACCAACCGCGCAAGACGTTCCAACTGGCCCTCGGCGCCATCCTCAATGCACCGGCAGCGATGATCGGCACGACCGGAGCCCCCGCCCTGCTTGGCCCGCCGCTCTATGGACAATGGTACGTAGACCGAGACAGCCTTCCACCCGCCGACCAGCCACCGCACTGGTTCCGTGATCTGAACCTGGATCCGCGCCACCGCATCGCCGCCGGCGTCGGCACGACGGTGATCCGCAACGAGCAGGAGCCGTTGATGGCCTCGGCCTGGGACCAGTTGGAACAAGAACGAAGGGACCGGCAGCGGCTCAAGCGCGCGCAGTTGGCGGAGGCCGTCGGCGAGAGCCTCTCGAAGAAACATTTCGCCGCGCTCCACCCGGCCGGGCTGCTGCAACTCACGGGACCGGCGCTGCGAGCGTTGACGGGCATCGCCACATCCCCCACGACACCGCCGACTCCCGTCAACACCCTGCTGGCCGGCCATCCGGCCGTGACCGGCGCCTTTCGCCGACTGACCCGCGCCCATGGTCCGATTGCATCCCATGCCGCCACACTCGACGCGCTCCGCCTCCCCGCCACGTCGCCCGCCTCAACAGCCGGCCTGGAGTTTCGCCCGCTCATGCAATTTTCCGTCGCGACCAAGCAGCGGCAGGCGCCGGCGTTGCGCGAATGGTCGGAGCTGAAGGTGGAGGTACTGCGGCGCCTGACGCCGAAGGATGCCGTCCTCGCTGCGCTGAAGAAAACGATGCCGGCCGTTGAGAACACCGAGTTGACGATGTTTGCCCCGAGGTTCCTCCAGCCGATGTACGAACCATTGCGCGACTACGCACCGGACCTGTTATTGCCCGGCATGGACCAGGTGCCGTCGAATACGATTGCGCTGTTGAAGACCAATCCCGAGTTGATCGAGGCCTACATGGTCGGACTGAACCACGAGATGAGCCGCGAGCTGCTCTGGCGTGGGTTTCCGACCGACCAACGCGGCACCTACTTCCGGCAATTCTGGGACGCCGGCGGCGACGAACTGCCCGCCACCGACGCGCCGCGCGAGGCTCGTTTCGACATCACGCGGATCACCACATGGGCGGCGGACAGTCCTCTCGGCTCGCACAGCGCGCGAGGGTCGGCAGTGGGCCAGATGGTGCTGCTCATCCGCGGCGACCTCCTGCGGCGTTATCCGCGAGCCATGGTCTATGCGTTGGAAAGTGTCTGGTCGCCTGACGGCACGAAGCGCGAGCTGGGCACCATGGAGCGTTATCCGATTTTCCGCGCAACACAGGCACCGGACATTACCATGCTCGGCTTCCCCTTGACCGAAGATCAGGTTCGCGGAGCGGACAACAAAGCCGGCGGACATCCGGGTTGGTTTTTTGTGCTCCAGGAACAGCCGACGGAACCGCGATTCGGCATGGATGTCGCCACGACCTATGGCGGCACGCCCGCCCATTGGCGCGACCTGACGTGGGGAAATCTGGCGACGGACGAAGCCGCGCTCAAACAGATCGTGTATGTGCCGATCGACGGCCTGTTGAAAAATGCCGTGGTCGATCAGATTCCGTGGGGAAAAAACTCGGCGCATATGGCCACCATCACCAGACAACCGCCGTTCCGCGTGGCGGTTCATGCCCGAACCTGGCTGCCGGGCCGGCAGTAGCGGCGGAAAGAACGACATCATGCCATTTTTGGAACAAGAAACCGCCAGACTCCAAACGGCCCTGCAGGCCTTGGCCGCTCAACAGGCTGCCCTGACGACCCAACTCACGACGCAACAGCAGGCGGTGACCACGGCACAAACCCAGCGCACCAATGCGCAGAACGGCGTTACGCAGGCCCAGGCGCGCATTCCGCCGCTGCAGGCAGCAGCCGCTGCTGCTGACGCTCAGGTCGCGGAGGCGCAACAGGATCTGCTCGATGCATCCGAACCGCCAGCCGGCATTCCCCCGGCTGCCTGGAGAGCGCGCCTGATTGCGTTGCGAAGAAAACTCGCCGAGGCCAAGACCGCCGCAACCGCGGCCCAGGCCAAGGTGACCGAGGCACAACAGGGCGTGGCACAGGCCCAGGCGCAAGTGCGGGCTGCGGACGTTCAGGTTTCGGCGGCGACAGCCGCGGTGCAAGCCACGCAAGCGGCGATCGCCGCTCTCCAGCCCCGCCGGCAGGAGCTGCAGGCGGCACTCACCGAGATCGAGCGCTTGAACGCAGAAATCACGCGCGACCCGATGGCGAGAGAATCCCTGAAGGCGGTGGGGGCGCAACTCTCGTCCCGCACGGCGACGTTGGAAGATACTCTTCTTACGACGCGGTTCGAGCTGGAGGATGCCGAGACGCTCCTCGCAAGCTTGCTCGCCAGGCGCAACGAGCTGACGACGCTTCTTGCTAACCTGGCGACCGAAATCCCGCAGGCTGAGGCGCAGGCGGCGGCGGCTCAACAAGCCTTGGCGGAAGCCGAAGCCGAAATCAACCAGCAGTTGCAGGACGGACCGTAGGTTGCAATCAAGAAAGGACCAGCAGAGTGAGACCGATCGCTGAAGGACCAGATATTCCCGAACGGGTACCTCCGGCCGTGCTTCGGGCCTGGGCGACCAAACTCCGGCAATTGCAGGTGGCACACGACCGGGCCGTCGCCCGGGCTCAGGCCGCGCAACGGCGAGCCGCGATGCTCATCAGGCAACGGGCGCTCTACCAGGCCGAACTTGGTCAGGTGAACGCACAATTCACGGCCACGCAGGATCTGGTGGCTCGCAAGAAAGCCGAGGTGGCGGCGTTGTCGGCGCAGGTCGACGAGTATCGAACTGCCCGCGATGCCGCGACCGCACGCCTCCTCGGCACGGACCGCCTCAGCGGCACGGTCGCGACAACGCATCCATTGCTGCTGTTCCCCGTCCGCGTGGAAACCAGGTTTGCGGCGAGACGAACAGGACCGGGCACCGACCTTCTGCTCCGCGTCTATCCCGACGACATCCATCTCGATAGCCATGAGCCGGCACTGACGGAAGAAGAGGAACGCCGGGGCAAGGAGTTTTGGGCCCATGTCGCCACAGCCCCGGCAGGCACGGACCGGCAGGAACACATCAGACAGGGCTGGCAACGACTCACGGAACTGTTCGGCACCGCCCGCGCCGCCTGGATCGCCAAGGTACTCAATCCCGATCAAGCCGGAACGGTCTCTCATCGCGACGACAGTTGGACACGCGCGCCCCACACGCAGGTCTTGCCGGATCGCTGGGTCGCTATTGGCTATCGCGGCGAGACGGCACGCGTCACTGCCTGGAGCAAGGCCATCTCGGAGACCGTGGCGGTCGGACCTAACCCACGGAGTACAGGCCCGCTCGGTAGCAATGGGCTGCCGCCCGTCGATGAGGGCATGAAATGGCTCACCGATTTCGATACGGCTGAGTCGATGGGGATGGGGCTACGTATTCCCATCACGGAAGAAGACGCCCGGGCAGGGTTCGACCGGATTGTGGTGCTGGGCCTGAAGGCCTCGTGGGACGCCCGCGCCACGGCCGATCGATTGGTCCAACTGTTCGACGCCCACCATTACACAAGCAGCCTCGCCCTCGTCGAGCAACAGGTGCCGACGAACAACACGGCGGACGCTTCCGCCGGGTATCGATCGACGTGGCGCGATGCCACCGACAGCATGGGCGTTGAACTCGGCGCCTCGTTGATCCGCCCCGGGTCAGACGGCGAGCGGCTGACGAGAGCTCTGGGCCTACCGACGTCCGTCTTTGCGCATATCCGCGGTGCCGACGGAGCGGAACAGCACCGGGCCTCGCTCATGCAATCGGCCCTGCTCGCGCTCTGCGACAGTCCGCTGTTGCGGCAACTCGTCGGCGCAACCGGAGCGGACGTGCTGCGCGACCATTTTTCGAAGTACGTCCGAGCCCGCGGACCACTGCCCGTCCTGCGCGTCGATAACCAGCCCTATGGACTACTGCCGGTGGCAGCACTCGACCGGTGGACCTCGACGACCGATCAGGATCCGGACAAGGCTCTGGCCGCCTGGTGGCGCGCCCAACGGCTCACGCGTCGCCGCCAGATGCCGCAGGCCCTCCAGACCACGGTGGAATCCAACCCCGTCGTGCTCCTGGCGCAGGAAGCGAACACCTGCCGCTACACGTTGCGGGAATTTCCTGAGGTCTCCATTCAACAACCGCCCCTGCCGCAGCGGTTGCTTACCCCGGCCTTTCGAACCCTGCTGCTGACTCGCGCGCTCTCCACGCCGCACGAGCCGGCCTGGGATGAATTGACGACCTTGCCTGAACCGGTTCGGCAGTTGTTGCTCGCAGAGGCGATGGATGTGATCACCTATCGCCTCGATGCCTGGGGCACATCCCTGGCGACCAGGCGGCTGGCCGTCATGCGGCAAGCGACGCCGACCGGAATCAGGCTCGGCGCTTACGGTTGGGTGGAACAGGTTCGGCGTACGGCACCGCTGCAACCGGTCGCGGCACTTCCGGCCGGTGTCCCTGCGCCGCTCTCGCGCTCGGATCAGAACAAAGGCTTCGTCCACGCCCCCTCGCTGGGGCATGCGGCGGCCGCTGCCGTCCTGCGGAGCGGCTACCTCTCGCAGGAATCGAATCGCGCACCAGGCGCTTCGCCCTTTGCCGTCGACCTTTCATCAGAACGGGTCCATCGCGCCAAGTGGCTGCTCGACGGCGTGCGCCAAGGCCAATCCCTGAGCGCGCTGCTCGGGTATCGATTTGAACGCCGTCTCCACGAACGCGGACTGGACCGCTACATCCAACGCTTCCGCGCGCTCACGAGCTTCACCGGCACTGACCGCTTCGCCGACATTCGCGCAACCCTCACGCGGGCTGAAGGGCTGGCGCGAGAGGTCAGCCTGCTAACGGCGCAACGCGACCAGGCCCTGCGCCGGGCGGAAGACGCCCGTGGCTTAACGGCCGAACGAGAGCGCCGCGTGGACAGCTATCGCGCAGAACTGGGGACGATCGCCACGCTCGCACAACAGGCGCAGGCCGCGCAGGCACAGGTGGCGCAGGCAGCCCAGGTGCTGGCGCAACAACAGACGGCCAAACCGCAGGGCAAGGTGATCCAACCCACCGTGCGGCGGTATGCCGTCCAGTTGTTGGAAACGCGGGATTTGGATGACTGGAACAACCGCGTGGAACAGCTGACCCAGGCTCATACCACCGCCCTGGCCCAGGCCGCCGCCGCACAGCAGGCCGTCAGCGCGCAGGAAGGCTCACGCCTGCTCGCGGAACGCGCCCAGGCCAAGTTGCTCAATGCCGCCGATCCGGATTCCATTCCGGCCGCGCAACAGATGGCCGCACGACAGGGCACACTCGCCGCTGAGTTTGGTCGCCAGGCCCTCGCCAAGGAAGGAGGGCAACGCGGCAAAGCCATGGCCGACCTGGTCGCCGCAAGGGCGGCCCTCACCACGCGCCTCGCCGCGCAATGGAATGAGGCGCTGAAATCACTGCCGGCGGCGGCCGTGGTAGACGGGCTGGCCCTGCATCGTCGATGGACCGCAAGTCAGCAACGCCAAGCCCCGCACACACCCTGGGATGTCACGACCATTCCGTTCGGCAACACGACCTTGGGATTTCCGTCGACCGGCAGCCCCGACTTCACCGCGTTGGTGGAAGCGCTCAAGATGCTGGATGATCTGGTTGACTCCGTGGGCGACAGTGTCGTGGCCGAGAGTGTGTATCAGCTCGTGCAAGGCAATCCGCTGCGCTCCGGCGCCACGCTGGATGCCATTGCCGCGGGTGAAGTTCCGCCGCCGGAATTGGACGTGATCCGCACGCCGAGAAGCGGAGTGGGGCTGACGCATCGCCTCTGTACGCTGTTTTCCGCTGCCGATAGCACGGCGCCTCCAGGCTGGCCGACACATACCCCGTCGGCACGCGCCCAGGCCGAACCGATCCTCAACGCCTGGACGGCAACGTTGTTACCCAACCCGGCCCAGGTCCGTTGTAAGGCTGCCTACATCGATCAGCAGGGCGGACAGGTCTATCAAACAGTGGAGAGCTCGTTGACCTCACTTGGACTGACGCCGCTGGATGCGATTTATCTGGCGGAGGGTAACAATCGCGCGCAGCAAGCCGAGCTCGAGCAACGGTGGCGGTTCGTCTTGCAGCAGACTCGTCCCACCACCGTCCCCCCGGACGCGGTCATACAATTGCAGTTCGGCCGCGACAACGGCTGGGGTACGGAGATCGTCAGCGTCACCGAATGGTGCGAAGTCGCCGGCACGGTGCGCCGCCTGCTCAGTAACGCCCGCTCACTGGACGGCCGCGACCTGTCATTGCCCGAATCACCCGCCGACGCCGGGCTGGACCATGAAGAATTTGCCGGCCGCGCCACCCGCGCACGACAAGCCCTGACCGATGCGCGCGGGAGGCTCAACGGCCTCCTGCCTCCGCCCTCGTCGGATGACCTGACTGCCAACCTCGACGAGGTGCGCCGCGCCCTGCTCGGTGTGGCGAACTTCGGCATACCGAGCGCCGTCCCGATGAACATCGGCGGCACGGGACCGGACGCGCGATCGTTGCTCCTGACCCAGGCGCGGTCAGTCGTCCTCGAAGCGCAACGTCGGCTGGACCGCGTGGCCGAATCGGAGCAGGGCTTTGTACGCACGACCGCCACGCCCGAAGAACGGCGCGATCATGACCTGGCTCGTTTCCGCATCATCTTCGGCCAGGACTTCCTGGCGCTGCCCCGAGTGACCGCGGCCAACGCGGCACAGTTGAATGAATCGTTCGGCGCCAGCCTCTCGCTCCAAGGGCAGGACCCGCTGGCCGCCGTGACCTGGTTCCAGCGTGCCGCCTACGTCCGCCCTGGCGCGACGCGGCTGAATGAAGCGATGCTCTATGCCGAAACCGTGGGGAGCACTGCACTCCGGTTCCACGTCGGACAACTCCCATTTCAGGCGCAGGATCGGTGGGTAGCCCTGCCGCCGAAACCTGACCAGTTCTTTCCGCGAGGGCGTCTCTCGCTGGTGGCGCAGATGTCATCGGTGCAACCACTCCGCTTCGATCAACCCTTCGCAGGCCTGTTGATCGACGAATGGGTGGAAACGGTGCCGAGTCCCCGTGAAACGACGGGCGTGGCTTTTCATTACGATCAGCCCAATAGTGCCCCACCGCAGGCGCTGCTGCTGGCCGTGCCCGCGGACCGTCGCGCGACCTGGGACCTCAACAGCCTGGAAGCCGTCCTGCAAGAAACGATGGACTTGGCTCGGCTCCGCGCCGTGGCGCCCGACAGCGGCGACGAACTGATCTGGGTGGAGGATCACCTGCCGGAAGGGGCCACGCCCCTCGGCGACGGTGAGGGCTGGAACTGGGTTCGCATGAAGCCGGAACCGTTGTCCGGTCGACGCGCCCATCAATCGGCGGTCGCCGCCGGCATTCACCAACACTTTTTCCAAGGCGCCAAGCTCGCCATGTTCGTCAGTGTCGGAGACCGCCTGTTCGCGCACATCTATCTCGATCCCGCGCGTATGCCTCGACAGGTCATGTTGCAGTGGAACGACGGCACATGGGAGCACCGCGCCTATTGGGGCGAGAACCTCATTCCGTGGGGCGCCGACAATACCGTCAGCCGCCAGTACATGGGGCCCCTGCCGCCGCCAGGCCGGTGGGTGCGGCTCGAAGTGCCCGCCGCCACCGTGGGGGTCGAAGGACGGATCGTGAACGGCATGGCCTTCACCCTGTTCGACGGCATGGCCACGTGGGATCGTTCCGGTAAACGTGCGCTGCAGCCGGTCGGTTCCGGAGAGCAGGACCCGGCGGCGCCAGCGCTGCTCTTCAACGGCGGCGCCTTCGACTTCACCAGCGTCATCGATCCAGCGATAGGAGCCTAGGCATGCCCTCTCGAATCAGACTCGACCTCAGCACCCACAACCCGGATCTCCAAGACGGATTGCAGGCGCGCATCCACGATCCGCTCTGGATGCTGGGCCGTCAATGGCAGTTCGGCGAGTTCAATGGGGCCGACGCCGGTTCGCCTGCCGCCGCGCAGGTGATCGTGGACACCGCCGCCGTCACTCGCTATCAACCCGGCCCACGCTCCGGTCCGCATCCGGCCAGGCCTTACGCAGCCATCGGGTTGGCGTTGGAAACGTTGGTGGAAGCGGAACCAGTCACCGACAACACGCGCCCCAACTGGCGGCTCGCGGCCGAATCGGGACGGCATCTACTCCGCCTGCTGGAAACGGCCAGGCTCGGCCCCCCCCGCGCACAGTGGCTGGCAAGTACGTATGTCCTGACCACTCCCACGGCGGAGCAGGCCATGCAGATCGATGCCGCGAGCCTGTCCTTCATCCGCGTCCTGAGCGGCCGCACCATCGATGGGCTGCGGTTTTCCGCACGAGTGAGAGCGCTGCAGGCAAGCAACAGTATGGCGGAATTGTTTCGAGAAGCGCCGTTCGATCAGGTGAGCGAAGTAGATCGCCCGAAGGTACTGAGCCAGGTCACTACCTGGCTGACCTGGCTCGACGGCCTCTTCCAACAAGGCAGCGCTCCCTCTGCCTGGATTCCTGAACGGATGGAGTACGCCCTCAGTGTCTCCGCCAAGACGACGTCGAGCGAAGTGGTGCTGACCGCGCCGGAATATCTGGATGGACGATTGGACTGGTTTTCGTTCACGACAAGTTCAGGAAACGGGCTGGGGGCCACCGAAAGCCGTACGTCCCTCACGGAAGCCTTTCTCCCCGCGCCGGTCTCGTTTCGCGGCATGCCCTCCGCGCGCTTGTGGGAATTCGAAGACGGGGCCGTGAATTTTGCGAGCGTCCAGGCCGCGCCGCAGGACCTGGCCCGCCTGCTGCTGGTAAAGTTCGCACTGGAATACAGCAATGATTGGTTCCTCCTGCCGCTCGAACTTCCCGTCGGAACACTCTCGCAGATCCGTGCGCTCGTCGTGACCAACACCTTCGGCGAACGGTTCCTCATTTCCCACACGACCGACGTGGATGGACCCACCACGCCCTGGCGCATGTTCGGCCTCACGCACGATACACAGAAGTTATTTTTCCTGCCGCCGGTATTGGGCCCGATGTTGGAGAGCCAGCCGATGGAAGACCTGTCGTTGTTGAGGGATGAAATGGCCAACGTGGCCTGGGCCGTCGAGCGAGTCGTCGAAAGCGCCGCCGGTCGGTCGTTGGATCGGCATGAAGCCTATCAAGAGACGCTGGCGGAACAGCCGGCTTCGCCTGCCGCTGGGAGTGATGGCGCGCCATTGGTGTACCGGCTCGGGACCACGGTGCCGGACTATTGGATTCCGTTGCTCCCGGTCAAGGACGGCACCACCTTGCGACTCAAGCGCGGAGCCCTGCCGGCATTCGGTGAGGGCGGCATTCAAGGCGCGCAACTCCCGAAGGGACGGTTGCTCGAACCACAGCGCGAACTGTTGCTCTACGAAGAAGAAGTGCCGCGCGAAGGAGCTCGCGTCACCAGGACCTATCAATATGCGCGCTGGATCGACGGCACCACGCATCTCTGGATCGGCCGGCGCAAGAGCCCGGGCCGTGGCGAAGGCTCAAGCGGGCTGCAGTTCGATGTGGCGGAAAAGAGGGAGGAGAGAGAATTCGTAAGTGACCCATGACCCTGACCCAAACCCCAACAAGTAACCCAGGTGGCTTGATTTCAGGGGAGCACTACAGCAGGCCCATTCAAAGAACGATCACTGCTAACGTTCGCGGAGCACACGTGAGACCTATGGGATCCAAAATCGAGCAGCTCGCGACTATCAGCCTCATGTTCATCGCCGTATTGTGCGGCTGTGCGCATAAGTTACCCGCCTCCGATTTGCAAACTCTTGACTGGGCTGCAGAGGGCATGGCCCAGCAAATTTCCAAGTCCGATGAACAATCCTTATCTGTCTTGCTCGCGGCATTGCAAACAGCTGGATTTTCTATTGTTGACGAAAAGGGAACGGTTTTGCGCAGACCTCCTGGCGATAGTACAGGGCAAGGATTAGGGTTCTATGACTTTGAAGCTGAGGGATCGTTAAAGCTGGATAGCCTCGGCATCAGCATCTCGCTAGAACACCTAGCTGGCACAATTACAAAAGAAACACCGCAAATTTCGGCTTTGCAATTTGCTGAACTACTGATGACAGATCTACGAACACAAGCTGATAATTCAAACAACGTCAATTTGCGCTTTTGGGCTCGACTCATCATAGAACTCGGCAAATATTCCGCTCAGCCGGTTGACTTGATGACAGCCTCGGCAAGCCACATCACTCTTACTGTACTCCAGACATCTTTACTGAACAAAAGGCTGCAGGGCGATATTTACACCCTCGAAGCCCGACTTAAACGAACCGCAATGATTCACCCGCCGGTTTTCCAGCGACATTTAATCGTTCCCGCTTTATGGGAGATGAACGATGTACCGTTGGTTCATTTGGCTTCCGATTCTTCAATTGGCTCACTACCTTGTTCCCTATCTGGTGATGAAGCTCTTATTCTTGACGGGGCTGCGAATATCTTAAGTTTTGGTAATGGGCGTTTGATGGAGCTATTAGAACACTTGGATATAGCCGGTATGGGAAACACGCTGGGCAAACTGTCTAGCGGGTTAAACAAGGTCAATGCGGTATTGTCATGGGGCAAGCTTGTGGCAGCAGTTACAATGTTGAAAGGTGAGATCACAGTTAATAATCCGCCATTGATTCGAACTCTAAATTCTGTTCCAGGTGAGAAACGATTGATCACAGCTAAGATTTGGTCAGAGGTCGGCAAAAAACAATTATTGAATTGTTCTCGTACGGCCCTCAATATTGCAACCGGACTTGATTTTAATTTGCCTTCAGAGGGACCAGTTGCAGATACGGTTGTCGGGTGGGATTTTGCAAGCGATAAGGAAGCCAAATTTGTCCGGTTTGAGTCACCGCCAGGAAAAGACAGAAATCCTTTAAGACAAGTAACAGACAATAACGGGATTTCGCAGATGTGGCTCGTCGGTGCATCGAAAATTCCGGCCGTTGTTTATCAGAAAAATCCGAAGAAAGTTACTAAAACAGCAACTGTCTTGCTCAGTGTAACACTCAAATCATCCAAGGATTTCATCCAAAACTGGATCGACATTGGCGGCGTGGCACTCGGTGGGCTTGCGGGGATTCCCGGTAGCATCGCCGAAATCGGCTTTCGCCTCCCGTATATTACGGCACGGGCAATTATTCCCGTAATAGACCACGAACCCTTCTACGGATATAGAGCCATCACGAATGTTGGTTACGGCCATTATCACTCTGGAGTGATCTGCAGCCTGGAGATGCCATTCACTATTACCGCATCTACTGCAATGGGTCAGTTGACCTATAATTTTGTGCCCTCCTCACCAACCGCTGGCAAGTGGCACCACCTCGGACAGCCGGGGGCTCGTGGTTCTTATACCGTTGAGGAAGTAGTTTATCCACCCAAAATATTAACTGTCTCAGACGGTGGGCTAATGGGGTATGTCGACCTCGCACCGCTCGAAACAGATGAATGCGCAGTGCCATAAAGAGCTTGGCAGTGACCGCTTTTGTGACTTAAACTTGATGGGAAGGGAAAGGAAAGCACAGGAAAGGATGGAACTGTGAGACTCTTCAAACTATTGAGTTTGCAATCAATTTTTGGAAACCGTTGCAATAGCGAACTTTCTAAACAATGACTCTTTATCCCTCTTAATGAGCGGGCGATTTCGAGCAAAGGATCGAGTTAGAGCCTGCCATCCTGTAAGCTCCCCCGTCAAGGTGACACGACCAAGGGAGAACTTCTGGCTGCTGACGTTGGTCTCATTCCGAGGCAATTCTTAACCAGAGCAGAGGGCTTCTTCGGCGATCGGTTTAGCCTGACGTTGTGCGACAAACTCATCCGGGGTCAGGTGCCCAAGTGAGCTGTGAGGGCGGTGGTGATTGTAATCTATCCGCCACGTTTCGATGATCGCTTGGGCTTCGGCCAGCGAGGCGAACTGGTGGACGTTCAGACACTCGTCGCGGAGCCGCCCGTTAAACGATTCAATAAAGGCGTTTTCCACGCGCTTGCCGGGGCGAATAAAGTCGAGCTGGACGCCCCACCGATAGGCCCAATCCCACGTCACCCCCGTCTTGAGTAGCGCGGCGATTTAGAGTCCAATCCCTTCAGGAAAGGAGATTGGAGATGAAGCAGCGGTTTTCAGAGGCACAGATTATCGGGTTTTTGCGAGAGGCGGAGGCGGGGCTGGCCGTGAAGGATCTGTGTCGGCGGCATGGATTCTCAGAGGCGAGTTACTACCTCTGGCGGAACAAGTTCGGTGGCTTGGAGGTGTCGGACGCCAAGCGACTGAAGGCGTTGGAACTGGAGAATGCCCGGCTGAAGCGGTTGCTGGCTGAGGCCCTGCTGGAGCAGGCCGTGACTCGAGAGGTGCTCCGAAAAAAGTGGTAGGCGCACCGGCTCGTCGGGAGGTGGTGCGCTGGATGTGTGGCCGGGGCCTGACGGAGCGCCATGCGTTGCAGGTGATCGGCATGAGTGCCAGCAGCTTGCGATACCGCCCCGCGCCGGATCGGAATGCCGATCTGCGACAGACCATTGTCGCACTCGCGCATCGCCATCGGCGGTACGGGGCTGGCATGATTTACCTGAAGGTGCGTCAGCAGGGCCTCACGGTGAATCATAAGCGGATTGAACGGCTCTATGCCGAAGCCCAGTTGCAGGTGCGGCGCCGCACCCGCAAGAAGGTGCCGGTGGGCGAACGTCAGCCGCTGGTGAGGCCGGCGGCCGCGAATGAAGTCTGGTCCATGGATTTCGTCTTTGACCGCAGTGCGGAAGGCCGAGCCATCAAATGTTTGACGATCGTGGACGATGCCACGCATGAGTCGGTCGCCATTGTGCCGGAACGGGCCATCAGCGGTCAGCACGTCACGCGGATCCTGGATCATTTGGCCGCGACCCGCGGGGTGCCTCAGGTGATTCGAACCGACAATGGAAAGGAATTTTGTGGTCGTGCCATGCTGACATGGGCTCACGCGCACACCGTGACGCTGCGCCTGATCGAACCGGGCAAGCCCAACCAGAATGCCTACATCGAGTCATTCAACGGGCGCTTGCGTGATGAGTGTCTGAACGAGCATTGGTTCCTCACCCTCGCGCATGCCCAAGCCATCATTGAAGCGTGGCGGCGCGAATACAACGAGGAACGACCGAAAAAAGCCTTGGGCGGCCTGACACCGGCTGCTTATGCCGTAAGCTCCCCATAGATTGAGACAGTCAAAGGGAGAACATTCTGGCAGAATAGTCACCCTAGCCAGGAGGTTCCCATGCGCCAGTCGAAGTTTCCCGAAACGCAAATCGTGTCGATCCTCAAAGAAGCCGATGCCGGGCGCCCGGTCAACGAGCTGTGGCGGACACACGGGATCAGCTCCGCGACCTACTACAAGTGGAAAGCTAAATACGGTGGGCTCGAGGCCTCGGACGTGAAACGGCTGAAGGAAGTGGAGCAGGAGAACAATCGCCTCAAGCGGATGTATGCCGATCTCTCGCTGGAGAATGCGGCGCTGAAAGATGTCATCGCAAAAAAGCTCTAACGCCCGCTGAACGTCGTGAGGTCGTCACACATCTCGTGACCGTACACGGCCTCCCGGTTCAGCGGGCCTGTCGTGCCGTCAGGTTGGGGTGGGCGACGTACTATCGGCCTCTCGTGGACTGGGCCCGGCGAGATGCGCCAGTGATCGCGGCCCTCACGACCCTGGTGGCAGCCAAAAGTCGCTGGGGCTTTTGGAAGTGTTGGGGGCGACTCCGATTGGATGGACAGCCTTGGAATCACAAGCGGCTGTGGCGGGTGTACTGTCAGCTCCGCTTAAATCTCCCCCGTCGGACGAAGAAGCGGCTTCCGGAGCGACGGCGTCGGCCGCTGGCGGTGATTCCGCAATCAAATGCCGTGTGGGCGGTGGACTTCATGAGCGATACGCTCTACGGCGGTCGACGCTTCCGGACCTTCAATGTGCTGGATGAAGGCGTGCGAGAGGGCTTGGCGATTGAGATCGAGTCCGTCGCTCCCAGCCGAGCGGGTCATTCGCGTACTGGAGCAAGTCGTGAGCTGGCGGGGACAGCCCCAAGCGATTCGGCTCGATAACGTACTACATTCGGAAGTCAAGAGACCTGAGCAGATACACCTCTCCTGTTGAGCCTCGTCGGCTCTAAAGTCAGCCTCAGGATTCCCTCCCAATGGTGCTTCCATCTCTGTACGAGGCGCTGTTG
>WIAF01000022.1 GCA_014055465.1 Nitrospira sp. CR1.1 | reverse complement strand
CTGTGTTCCCGTATCTTCCCACTGCTCCATCCAAGACACTGACACACTTCTACTATAGATAGACGTTGAGGACCCTCCAGCATTACAGTTTGGGGTCTCCGCACGAATCTCACACCCGCCTTTTCATGGTCGGAAAGGAAGAGACATCACACGTGCAGTTCCGACAATTGCGCTCACAGCACGGACCACAAAACCGCACTAAGCGTGCCCGTAAGATTTGGCGTGCCCGATGTAAACGCACCCTCACGTTATTGCGGGTCATCGCCAAATCTTTCGCGACTGTTTTGGATGACTCGCCCTTGAGATCCATGCGCCGGATGAGTTCCGCATAACTTGGCCGCAGGGTGGGCAGAAGCACGGATGCACAACTGCAGGGGGTATCGCCGACCTCCTCAAACGGAGGCACCTTGCCATGCCCTGAGTGGATGAGGGCCTGGCGATAGGCTTTCTTTCCCCTCGCTTCGACCGCATGCTTCCGCAGATAGTCGACCAAGGTATGGCGGAGAATGCTGCAGAACCAGGCCACGGCATCCTCACGACGCCGCAGCGAGGATCGGCGTTCTACGGCTCGGAGAACACTCTGCTGGTAGAGGTCCTGCGCAACGCCGGTATCCCCAATTCGGTTGCGCAAAAAAGATAGGAAGGCGGCCTTCGCATTCAGGATTTCTTGGATCGGGTCCTGCTGAGTATGAGCCTGGGACCGCGGATCGTCGGTTTGGTTCGTACGCCTCATCATAGCCTGCCCTTTTCCATGCCCCACAGTGCTCACCTGCCTGGCACTGACGAAAGTCCGACAAGCACGAACCACACGACCGGGAACACGTCTCAGGGCTGAGCGATCGGGGGACTGACGGACAAACGTTTCCGACGGCGTTCGACGCTCAGACAGACAAACCTAACCCAAAGCGGATGCTGGTACCACCGCACTGTGCCCAGAGTCAGCTAGTGGCTGTGCATATGCCCATCGGAACCCCCAGGTATGAGGTCCTTCTCACCGGGGGCCGCAGCCCGAAGTGGCGGGGCGTCCCAAATCGTTTTGTTGCCAGGGGCTAAGTTAGCGGCTTGAATGAAATGATGATCTCCGTCGCCGACCATCCCTAGACGGTACAAGGTCATGCCAAGATTGTAGTGTGCCTCGGCTAAATCAGGCTCAACTGTGATCGCGGCCTCAAAATATTGCCGGGCTTGGTTCATGTTTCCATCCTGGTACGCGCGAATCCCTTCAGCGTTGTGAGTTTGGGCGCGTTCGCTCGACATCGACGGCGCTGCCAATAACTGGGGAGTCACCTTGGACGCACAGGCACTCAGCGCCAGTGTAAGCGCCGCAGCAACGATTACCCGCATAATACACATGGTCTTCTCCTTTCTCTCAGTCAGCGCCCTATAAACACACTTCGAGATTTGTGTCGCAACCATAATGTCTTTCCTCGTGCTACGGAGACTTTTTCTCGACCTCGTCTCGCAGAAGGCCAGTCTTCGCGGTTGGCTTTTCCAAAAATGCCCGCGCCTTGTCTGTCCATGTCGTACAAATCTTCCCAGGGGGAGCATAGCCGAGAAAATTATCACCTTGGTCGCAGAACGATAATGCCGAATCAAGGCCGACCACATACCGATGGTCTCCGTGTTGCACCAGGGCCCAACAGGCTAAACGACTGATCCACACAGGGTCGCCATCATTTCGATCGGGACGAATCGCGTACACTGCGCCCCACCCATCGACAGGAACGATCTGAAGAATGCATCGACTATCCATACCGTACCTCTCTCTGTATGAGGCCGCCTTCAGCTTCTGCGGCGATCAGCGTTGGCCGTCCCCAGCGGATCCGGGTGCATGCGACCAACGCTCCCTCCGGCAAGTAGGCACTACGGGTCGCCCTGAACGAGTCTTACCAGTATGGCATCAGGCGCCTTCAGCGCCCTGTGCCGCGGCGCCGCGGCTCAGCAGTGCAAAACACGCCACGCCGACTGCCATCCAGACCAATTCCCTCAGCCGGCGCAGCAAGGCGAAGGAAATCCCTGTCACGTCGCTGTAGCCAAACGCCTTGAGCAGCAAGACAATGCCCCCTTCCTGGACACCGACGCTTCCCGGGATGAAAAAGGCTCCCCCCTTAATGAGGGTGCATAGCGCGTCAATCGAGACCGCCGTCACCACTTCGATAGGCTGCCCGAGGTAGCGAAGCATCACATACACTTCGGCAGCTTCCATTAACCAGCCCCCGAAAAACGTGATGGCCGACCAGGCAAATAGCGCTCGACGATGCCGGTAGAAGCCCGCAATGAGCGCATCCAGGCTGCGAAGCTCCTCACGTCTGTCGGCTAGGAAACCCATGCGAAAAGGGAACTTATCAACGACCGCGAAGAGAACAGCGAAAAGTCCTCGTTGTTGCAGCACTACAAAGAGGCCAGTCGAGAACAAGAGCAAAGCCGCCGTACCAGCCATAGCCCAGTGTGACAGACCACGGGACTGCGGAGAGTCCTCCAGCAGGAAAAGCCAGAGGGCAAGGCCCAGGAAGATGTACATGATTTGAGCCAGTGTCATAGTGGTTTTCGCCACGATGACAGAGGCGAGCCCATCGCCCATGGGGACAGAGAATGTCTTCAGAAGGGCAGCCTTAAGTGGTTCTCCTCCCACACTGGCCGTGGGCGTAGCCGTGTTCAGAAACTCTCCCGCCGTACGCACCATGAGGAGTCGTACGAATGGGACCGCCGTTTGATATTGCGCCAACGTGAAGCGCCAACCGAGACCATCCAGCACATACATGACGGTCGACGGCACGAGCATCAGTGCAATAGCGATCGGGCCTAAGTTCGCGCCCACGTCGTAAATCTTCGACGGCCCGATATAGGCCATGATGCTCAGGAGCGTCATGAGGCCGACCAGGAGCAACCCGATATTCACGAGGCGCAGTGGAGACAGAGACCCCATCGGTTTCATGACCTACTCTTTCACCAATCTCGTCCTTCCCCACTGAAACCACTCGATCTTCCACTCATCGCCGTCCTTCACCAGCCGATATTCGACCTCGCTGGTGAGGTGAGGGCAGCCTTGCAGGATACCGCTCACCGTGGCTGTTGCACCGGCCGTCGTCCGTGATGGGAAGGTGCTATGACAGTTCTCCCTTACCACGCTATTTCCCTCTATCTGCGTCACGAACTCACTAAAGGACAATGTGGCCTGGGCGGACGAGCTCAAATAATTGTATGCTTGCGGGTACAGACCTTCGTCGATCGCCGTGAGTTGGTCCAAGATTGGGGCGAGAGGAACTGAGGTATCCGCCCACCAATAGCCGCCCAGGAGCAGCACTACACAAGTCAAAATGATTACTAGAACGCCCATGTCTCGCTCCTTTCTCGTGCAAACGAAGAGGAGACCACCAACAAGATGGCACATATTGCGACGAGCACGTACTCGTGTCACAACAGCACCTGCAAAGGCATGTGCAGAAAAAATGTAATGAATGACCGGCCGCTCAGCGTATGCAGCCAAGCAGGAATCTACTGGAGGTGTGGGATCAAATCCGGAGAACGGAGGAGAAGCTTATGGAGATAGGGACTATAGGTACTGTACTGCTCAAGGAGCCCAGCGTCGGCATTGCTCGTTTCAGGAGACCCAGAGAGGTAGCCGAAAGAATCGCTGCATGATCGACATCCACGGCCCACCCCTGCTTTTCCTGACGTTCGGGAGATGAGATCACCGATGGGGGACACATAAGAGTTCCATCCATCGGGCAGACCATCACGTCTTGCACGAAAGATGCAGGCTGTTCCGCAATGGCAACGTCGGGCAGAGCGCACATGATACCGACCACTTGGCAGAGCACGAAAACGAGTATGAGCCCGATGGACTGCACATTCCTTCCTAGATCATCACACAGTTTTGCACTGAGCCATTTAGTCAACATACGTCAGTGTCTACCAATTACAGAGATCTAGTCAAGATCGGGCTGCTCCGCGTCCGGACAATTGTGGTGATCGTGCAAGCATTGTTTACCAGCAAGGAACTCCTTGAGCCTAATCAATGATATATGGGGGGTTCAGCCTCCTTTCCTGGAGGTTCCAACTAGGACTTCCGCTGCAGTAGAGGAAGCTTGTTATCCGATGTCTTTTACAATGTACTTCCACCGTGCCGGCTCGTGAACCACGCATGCTGCCAGGCCTTCATGATGTGCATCCCGTCCGTTTGGTCCTTTATCACCTTCTCTGCAAACTTAAGTAGTTCCGGGCGCGTGATTTTTGAATGAATTGCACTGCCCTCTGTTCTTGGACGTAGGCCTTTCTAAAGCGGCATAAATTTAGTCACTGTTGCGAGTGGAATAGCTCAAGAGTCCGCCCTAGGCAGGACATTTGGCCACATTCCTTTCACCCAGCATAGGGGCCCTAACGGTTATGGATCGCCGTCACGGGGTGTGCATCGTGAACCAAAGAAAGTATCAAATTCTCAGTATAGTCGTTGGAATCGAGGAATGAACTGAGGTGTCGGAACCACGTGGCGGCTGGGAAAGTAGGGAAGCGGTTAATATCAGGGCAGGGAGTTTCGCAGAACATGTATATTCCACTGAACTGTGGACCCGAACTCATAAGAAAAATATTGTGACTGGGGCCAATTTCAAGGAATGCATCACAAGTCTGTCGGGAGGGCTCCTCCGAGTGCGATGTACAGTCCACTGGTGCAGACGTTTGCAGAGGCAGCACATAACCATAAAGCATTGAAGGTGAAAACAAATACTAAAGAAGCCAATAAGACGGGTAGAGGAGGCATTATGGAAGAATGCTGTCCCCCTCGAAGCAGCTACGCCAATAGCAGGTCCCGCCTAAGTCGGACTGAATGGGACTAGCGAGGGTGCTTCAGCTCTGCCATTATGCGACATGCCCCGCACAAAAGCTCAACCTACGAACCAAAGCTAACCATCCGCATGGAACCGCATGGAAGCGGGTGTTGCCAAGCACGCATGGACTATCAAGAAATCGTCGCATTGTTGAATTAACCTTAGAAGGCGAGCGGATTGACGGAATGGGATGCCGTCGTAAACAAGAAAACTCCATTAGTTCTAAGAATAGAAACTCCTGAGGGTCACGGCACTTCACAATCAGACAAAGGCATTCTTCGGTGTTGCAACTGCGTTGCATATCGGCGCACATGCTGATCTATGGCAGCAACCGGATTCGCCTTCTGCATTTGCCTTCTAACTGAATCGCATTCTTAAAAGAAACGGACAGAATCATTTTGTCTGATGAGGATACCGATCCAGCCATTATCCTTGTACCATTGATAAGCTTGACCTCCCAAAGCAACCGATACCAACCTTTCCCTGCAAGCACCGCTCTCCATGTTGGCACTGAGTTTGGATGGCTCGGTTATCCCGCTATTGCATCCCAAACTCTCTGCTCCTTCTGGCTAAAGGAGAAATATTTCGAGAGCCGGAAGGTTCCAGCCGTCAAGCAAGACAGTTTCTGGCAAAGGCTAAGGAAGTGGTGGCTGAACAAATAGGAAGGTCTATGTCGAAGAAACGAGATATCCATGTGTGCAGCATGAGCAGGATTTGGCAACAAGAAAAGAAAGATCAGAGCGAGTAAGCTCCACGCATAAACACAGAATGCGGCAATTGACAAGGCAGTTGAAGCGGCGAAAAAGGCAGGCCTTGAAGTCGTTATTTATCGAAGATGGCACCATCCGGGACAGCGACAACTACGGGAACGATCCCAGTCCGCCGAAGGACAAAAAGCACTAATTCTCCCGAGTCAAACCTCATGGAAGAGTCAACCACTGGCCAAAGTAACAGTGCGGGCCGGAGACCATGGCCACCTGTTCCAAAGGTGCTTCACACAGAAGCAAGCAGCTTGGCGAACTTGGCATTATCTCCAAACAGGTTTCTAGTTTACCGGGTCTACGCAAGGTCGCCTCATTGAAAGCGGGTCTACAAATTGAGCAAGGAGGCCAAAGTAAGCTGTCGCTGCTGGAAAAACAGCTAAACGCCCATGGTCTCAGAATCAGTCCTCTACGTGCCCAAGTTTGGCTTTTTTTTACTCGCCATGACCATGTCACAGCCAAACAACTTCACCAGCACATTAAAAACAGTGTTCCGGGCATCGGATTGACCGCCGTCTATCGGACACTTGGCCAGTTATGCAAAGCTGGCGTGGCAAAAACCCGGCGCTACAACAAGCAAACCTATTATGACATTGCCTTCCTCCGAAGGGCTCCTAACAATCTTCTCATCTGCACGTCTTGCGGACAAGTCTTGAATTTTGTTTATGAGAAATTAGAAAGGATCAATGCGATGGTGGCTTCCCAACATGGGTTTCAAATTGAAAGGTACAGGCTCGAATTTTTCGGAACGTGCAAACTCTGCAGAAAGCGCGAGTCGTCCCTGAAACCGCGTCCACCCCGACCCTCTATTATTTAATGGTCTTCCAGGTTTTTTTGCTTGACTACTAGTTGTGATAACCATTATCAATATCGCTCTTTCTCGAATGCGTACTTCCAAAGAAAGCGACGCGAGGTGGTGGCGTTCCTTCGTCAATAAAGTCCGCCAGAGGCTGTATGACCGCGAGCGCGCTCTCTGTAAATAACAGTATTCTGACCAGCCGATCATGGGGATGGTTCGCCTCGCTGACCGCGCACCTGATCGTGGTGGCCGCGATCGCATTTCTTATGACGGATCTTCGTCACGCGCTTCAACCTGAGCCCTTTCGTTGGGACATTTCGATGGTCGCGCCTCCCGTACCACAGATCGCTAATAAGCCATCAACCCCACACCCCACGCCTATCCCACCGAAAATCAGCGAACCTCTTACACCTCCAAAGCGTGCCGCCTCTTCACCACACCAGCAGCAAATAACGAAAACGCAACAGATTAACCAAGTCATTCAAAGCAAGCCACAGGTTATGCAGCAGGAAGTTCGTGCTACTGAGCCCGTTAAACAAATCGAAACAGTGGCCGCTAATGCTACCTATTCTCAGCCCGTATATGAACAGGAGGTCCAATTTAAGAGCGTCGAGAGGCCGGTCGTAACACCAGAGTCTCTCGCACAATCGGACACCCCGCCGTTAATCGACCATTCTTCTAACGTGGTCTCGAAGGCGCTTGCGGTTGAATCCGAGCAGGGGATTAAAACAGCCGACTCTTCGCCCATTGAACGCGTGTCTCTTTCGGACCATTCGGTCGAGACGGTTCATGCCCCACTCAGTGAGAGTAGTCCCGTAGCCACTGAAGTGCCCGTGACACAGAAGGTGTCCGCCATAGAACAGTCGCCCGTTTCCTCTGCAGTTGTCGAACCCACACTTCAGGCCTCAATTCAGAGTACACCGGCGCAGGTCAAGCATGCCACTAAACCAGACTATGGCTGGTTGATTGAAGCATTATGGAGCCGAGTCGAGCGGTTCAAACGATATCCCTATATCGCGAGAACTAATAGATGGGAAGGTATGGTGGTGTTGCAAGCAGTTATAAGTCAGGAAGGAAAGCTCCTGGACCTTAAGGTCGCGGAAAGTTCCGGGCATCAATTACTCGATCAAGATGCGATGGATGTCATGAGGAAATCGTGCCCGCTCCATTTGGAACATCCGTTGGGCAGGTCACAAGTTGTCGTCAACATTCCAATCAGTTATAAGCTTAATTAATCCTATGCATTTTTTCCAGGGGCGAGTTATGAACGTGAAACAGTTGCAACGTCAGCGGTGCTATATCCTGGTAGGACTCATGACCTTGTGGGGATTGTTCGCCGGAGACTTCGTGTGGTCGGAGACATCCGGCAAGGTTGAGCGCACATTCAATGCAGTAGTGACGGACTCGCAGGGTGGGGATGCAGAAATAAAAAATATGATCTTTTACTGGGAGGAGAAGGTCAGTGAAACCGCCTTCGTGCCCCACGAACTACGAGAAGTGCCCGTAAAACGAGGCTCGGCGACCATCAGAATCAGGTTTGATCAGATCAAACAGATTGATCTAAAGCCCTCTGTGGATTCGGCTCTCCTCCATATGGTGATTACCCTGTCTAATGGCAAGACGGGAGAGTTCACGTTCGCAGTGAAAGGGAGTTTCAAAGGAATGTCTGATTTCGGAGATATCGAATTCCCAACCACTGGGCTAGCAAAGATCGTCTTCAAATAATGCAACACTCTCCTGTCAGAACCAGTTCGTCTACCACTCGCGGCGCGTGCGGCATCCTTTATTCAAGCCCTTAATAATAACGGAGGAGATGTAGTGATGAAGTTCTATGGATATAAATTGAGAATGATAATTAGAAACATAACTATATTCGACGCACCTTGTCTTTGCCTTTTTATAATGATCGCCGCATTGTTTTTCACCGGCGGTCAAGCAGCCGCGCAAACACTTACTCCTGACCCGGCCGCGCCTCGACCTTCTGAGGAAATCCGTGAATCGGCCCCAAGCGCTGAGGCCGAGCCAGTCGGACCTACGCCATTAGTCCGCCCTGAGGAACCCTTACGGGCTCCTCTTACGGAAATAATCGGTACTTCGCCTGAGGCACTTGAACATATTCCCGGCTCGGGCCGCGTTGTGACCCAGGAAAGTCTTTCCCAGAATCGCCGGCTTACGATCAATGAGGCCTTACGGGAAGTACCCGGCGTTAACGTGCGGGATGAGGATGGACTGGGGATTCGGCCCAATATTGGGATCCGCGGTCTCGATCCTACCCGAAGCAGGAAAATACACATTATGGAGGATGGGGTACCCATCATGCTGATGCCCTACGGGGATCCCTCCTCCTATTACTTCCCACCCGTCTTTCGGTTTGATCGCATTGAGGTCCTGAAAGGAAGTGGCCAATTGCTTTATGGCCCACAGACAATTGGTGGGGTGATGAACTTAATTACGCGCATGCCTCCCGCTACACCGCAGGGCAATGTCGAGTTCCGGGGGGGTAACCTAAACTATTTCAATACCCACTTCGACTATGGGGGCACCTGGGGCAAGAGCGGTTATCTCGCGGACTACACCCATTTTCAGAGCGACTCGCCCCGTTTTACCAACATACGTGCCAAGGTGGACGATTTTACATTTAAGACTGTGCAGGAGCTGTCGGATCGCACGACCATACTAGCGAAATTTAACTATTACCGGGAGGATTCAGGCCTTGGTTATCAGGGTCTTACGCAGGCAGACTGGGCAGCTCGTGGTCGCGACCGAAAAACACCCTTCACGAACGATAATTTTGATTTCCGTAGGGTCGGTATGCATGTAGCGGTTCAACACATGTTCAACGCCAATCTAACGATGACTACCAACTTATTTGGCCATTACATTCAGCGCGATTGGGCTCGGCAGAGCCAACAAGGTGTTAGCGACACGGGAGCCCCGGTTGGAGGCATCCAGACGGGAAATAACCTGCCAGCAGCAGCGTTTAGCGTCGTCCCTGCAAATCAGCGGTTCACGAACGAGCGGGAATATTGGGTATATGGAGTCGAGCCTCGCTTCCATTTGACGCATCGCCTGTTGGGAATAGCGAGCGAGGCCGACTTCGGCGCAAGGGCGATGTACGAACAATCAGACCGCAAACAGTTTCTAAACCAAGTTTCAGGGGTGGGGGGGACCTCATCGTGTTTCGCTTCCCCGGCAGCAGCAACTTGTCTCGGAGAAAACAATATTCGCAAGACCGCAGCTTATGCCATGTTTTTTCAAAACCGCTTTCTCATCACAGATAACTTTACCATTACACCAGGCTTGCGCGTTGAGCACGTGAATTATGAGCAGTTTAATAAACTTCCTGCCACAGGAGAGACGTTCGGTAAAACGGCACTCACCGAGGTATTGCCGGGGATAGGAGCAACTTATACACCCGTCAAGAATCATACTCTCTTCGCCGGGGTCCATCGTGGGTTTTCGCCACCCCAAGTCTCCGATTCTATTACGGGAACGGGCGCGGTCGTTGATCTAGACCCTGAGTTAAGCTGGAACTACGAACTGGGTCTCCGCAGCACACCGCTTCAATGGCTTGGCTATGAATTGACACTGTTCCAGATGGACTTCCAAAACCAAATCGTGTCGCAATCCGTGGCAGGTGGCGTAGGCGCCACGTTGACGAACGGTGGGCGAACTCGGCAGCGAGGTGTGGAATTCGCGGTGAAGGCGGACGTCTTGGACATGGTAACCGGCCAAAATAGAGACCATGACGTTTTATTGGATTTCAACTATACGTGGGTAGCTGACGCAGAATTCAAAGGAAATAGAAACAGCTCAATTACGGGTGCTGCACTGCTGCCAGGCGAGGCTGCACTCTTTAATGTGAGTGGGAATCGTGTACCATACTCACCCAAGCATATGCTGACGGCCGGACTCGGCTACTATAATCGGCCCCTGGGTTTTAATGCCAGAGTCGAAACGCAATGTATCAGCGATATGTTTGGCGATGACCGTAACACCGTCAGTCCCACCCCCAATGGCCAGCGAGGAGTCGTCCGCGGGTGGTGTGTGCTCAATGCGGCAGTGAATCAGTACGTAAAGCCAATCAATACCACCTTGTTCATAACGGGCAAAAACCTGTTAGACCAGATGTTTATGGTCGATCGAACAAGAGGTATCTATCCCGGGCTTCCACTGATGGTGCAGGCAGGGGCGCGCTGGAGCTTTTAGAGAGGAACTGAGATTGCGAGACGTTCGACTGCATATGCTCACAAATCAGGACCCCCTCCGTGTAGCAAAACCCTGCCGCAGCCTTCTACATGAGGGCTGCGGCGGCGAACGCATCAGTTTAGAGGGGATTGCAGCGCTTCTATGTAATTAGAAAGAAGAAGGGAATCCAACGATCGGTCAAACGGTTCCGCGAGTTGGTCGCATCGCTTTTATGAGAGGACAATACACCTACCTAACTCCCACTTCCGTATCTGGTCGCAGGATAGCATTGTGCGTCATTTCTCAGCCGTGCGCCGCGGCATGGCATACACCGATGTTCAGGCGGCTAGGTTCGCGCGTGAAGGGGTCATCCTGATCGTGGTTATCTCCAACAATATTCCGCGAAGGAAAGGCGTCAGCGTTGTCGCCAAAGACACCAACTGTTCTTCGGTTCCCGGACGATGACCTCCGCCACCGGATGTCCCTTCCCCGTCATTTTCCACCGTCTCTCCTAAAAGCCGTGGCTTAAGGCAGTAAAGAAGCCGCCACCAGCTCGTGATTTAAAGCGTTGACCATTTTCAAATATGCAGTGCGATCTTCTTCTAGCCCAGCTAAAAATAAGTCGGAATGCTTGCGCTGTAGGACCTCTCCAAAAGCTTGCTCTTTCGCAACTGGAATCTCGTACAGCGAGGCCAACGCGCTCACGTATTGGCCTCCGCCGGCCGCGGCTTCTTGCCGTAGGTTTTCATAGTTTACTCCGGCGAACAGATTGATCTTCTGTTCCTTCACAACCATCCCATCACCAGTGAAGAGATCGTGCGGACTCGTGCTCGAGAAGAAGTCTTTAGTCGTGTGTAGCGTGGCCTCCGTGGTGTTACAGGCTCCCAAGAGGAGACTCACCGCGATGAGATAGAACCCAATTCCTAGACGCTGTGCTGAGACAGATGCCTTCATAATACTAGCCTCCTTACGACCCTCTTTCTGAGGGCAAGGTTCGCTGTTAACACCAAGACCCCTATCCAACCGCCTTATCGGCCCTTGAAAACTCGCCCACCGTTGTCCGTGAGGATACTCTTTACGGTCTCGTTACGTACTCGGAATAACCCTGGAAGCGGGCTGCGGGAGCCAGGTTTCCAAAGGTGAGAAAGAGACAGGGAGTAATTGCACATGCGACTCGGTAACGAAACTATTAATAAACGCGCCTTCAGGGCTTGGTGACCCATCCCTGTCCATCATGCACTCCCCGGTACAAACATAGAACGGCGAATATTTTTTCGCCATCGGCGTGCACCGTTTATCACGCAGGGTCGGACCCGTTCTGTAGGTGACGCAGATCGTTGACCGTCAATTCTTGTCTGGTTGAATCCACTCAAGACGCTGCTTCATCATCTGTAAGGTGAGATGGCTAATTTCGAATCGCGTCCTTAACGTGTGTTGAAGATCGAGCAAGACCCTATCTCTATTCTCGCCATCAGAGACAATGATATGGGCGCTCAATGCATCTCGTCCCGATGTGATCGTCCAAATATGGAGGTCATGCACTTCCCTCACGCCGTTCACTTTGATCATGGCGTTCGCGACCTCTTCGGCATTGAGGTGTGGCGGGACGCCTTCCATGAGTATGTTCACCGCCTGGGAAAGTAGCAGCCATGTTCTCCAGACTATGAATAACGTGATAAGGACGCTGAGGAGAGGATCAATGGAATACCATCCGGTCATCCAGATGATACCTCCTCCGATTACCACGCCCACCGATGTCACCGCATCACTTAATACCTCCAAATACGCGCTGCTGACGTTGATGCTGGCTCCCGGGCCTCCACCGAGGAGCTTCAAAGACACAAGATTGATGGCGAGCCCCACGGCGCCGACAAGCATGACCGGCAAGCCGAGCACATCTGCGGGATGATAAAAGCGCGTGACTGCCTCATACAAAATCCAGCAAGCCAATAAAAGCAGCACCACGGCATTGCACACCGCCACTAGTATCTCCGCACGGTGATACCCATAGGTCTTGTCCGGTGTGGATTCTTTCGTGGCCATCCACATCGCGAAAGTGCTCAGGCTTAGGGCGGCCACGTCGGCCAACATATGTCCGGCATCCGCCCAGAGTGCTAAGCTTCCAGTGAGCCAGCCTGCCAGCGCTTCCAGACCCATGAACACACTTGTAAGGAGAAGCACGAGGACCAGCCTACTTCGAGATTGGGTACGTGCCACATGGTCATGGTTGTGTCCTGTCCCCATTTGTTTTTTGTTCACTATCCGCAGAAGCGGAGTTCTGTGGGATCGGAAGCAGCGAAATTTGCTTTCCTAATACGCTCAGGCAAAACAGACATGAGCGAACTCACCTGGAATGGACAGTAGATCAAAAGTTGTTCAAATGAACACATAGATAGCCTCCCTAATTGTTGCAGAGTTTAGAAAGCTGAAGAAACAGCAAGGGTATCAAATGCGAAGAACCCGGATGGTAGGAACAGATCAGTAGGATAGTTGAAAGAGTGCTGATCTTGGCAAGCCAGGAGATGGTCCTTCACAGTATGGTTCAGACGCAGGCTGCTTTCCCGGACCGGCACATAAGCCATGCCAGTCCAGTACGGAGCAGTTTTTACGATGCCATCATCAAATGCGACAGCGATCAGGTCCCCCACCCGTTTTTCAGCCTTCGTTCCGGTCATCTCATGACTCCGGCCTTTGTCCCCCCTGTCCATCTGTCCCATGTTGTCCTTGCCCATATCCATCTTCTCCATCGGCATCATGCACATACAGCCCGAGACCACAGCAGGCATCAGGGCCACTGCAACAAACTGGGTTATGGATGTCATCGCACTTCCCTCCTTTGAATTATCTCTCAGGGATTCTCTAACGGGACGAGACGTTTCTCCGCTCCGGCCTCGACAGGTGCTTCGGCCGGCAGAGTCCTGCCCCGCCACAAGGCGTACAGCACCGGAATCACGACCAATGTGAGCAGGGTTGACGACACCATCCCGCCGATCATGGGTGCCGCGATGCGCTTCATCACATCGGCACCGGATCCATGGCTCCACATGATCGGCAACAGCCCGATCAAGATGGCCGACGCCGTCATCACCTTCGGCCTCACGCGCTGCACTGCGCCTTCGATAATCGCCAAGTGGAGATCCGCCATGGAGTGAAGCCGTCCCTCCCGCTGCCAGCGTTCATAGGCTTCGTCGAGGAAGATAATCATGATCACCCCCGTCTCAGCCGCGACACCGGCCAAGGCAATGATCCCCACCCAGACGGCCACACTCAGGTGATACTTGAGCAGGTACAGATACACAATCGCCCCGATCACCCCAAATGGCACGGACAGCAGCACGATCAGACTCCGGGTGACTGACCGAAAATTCATGTAGAGCAAGACGAAGATCAGAAATATCGTCACCGGCACCACGATCCTGAGGCGGGCCTTGGCCCGCTCCAGATATTGGAACTGTCCCCCCCCACTCCAGTCGATAGCCAGGCTTCAGGCGGACTTGTTCGCGCACCACCCGTTGCGCCTCGGCGACATACCCGGCCAGATCCCGTCCCGTCACGTCCACGAACACAATGCCGGACAGCGAGCCTCGTTCATCGCGAACCGTTGGGGGTCCGGTCACCATCGAAATCTGGGCGAGCTGAGCCATGGGAATCGTCGCCCCGCTCGGAGTCTCCACCAGGACGCGTCGCAGTGATTCTGGATCGTCCCGCAGGGCCCGAGCATACCGGACGTTAATGGGATACCGTTCCCGACCCTCGACCGTCTGCGAAATGTTTTTCCCCCCGATGGCCGACTCGATGACGTCCTCGACATCTTCGATGGTCAACCCGTACCGGGCGATCGCATCACGATCGACTTGAACATCCAGGTAGTAGCCCCCTGTGACCCGTTCGGAATAGGCGCTGCGTGTCCCGCGAAGTCCTTGCAGCAGACTTTCGATCGTGAGCCCAATGCGCTCGATCTCCGCGAGGTCCGGGCCCAGGATTTTAATGCCGAGATTGCTGCGGATCCCGGTGGCCAGCATCTCCGTCCGGGTCTGAATCGGCATCCACCAGATGTTCGGCATCCCAGGGAATTTCAGCAGCGGGTCCAGCTCAGCAATCAGCGAATCCCAGGTGACGCCTGGCCGCCACTGCTCTTCGGGCTTCAAGGTCACCGTGGTCTCGGCCATACTGAAATGGGCAGGATCCGTGGGTGTTTCCGCCCGGCCGACTTTTCCGAACACATGGTCCACCTCCGGAAACTGCTTCAGGAGCTGGTCTTGTCGCTGTAAGAGCCGTGTCGCCTCGGTCACCGAAATCCCCGGCAACGCCGTCGGCATGAAGAGGATCGTCCCTTCGTTGAGCGGGGGCATGAATTCGGAGCCCAGCCGTGCATACAAAGGAACGGTGACGGCCACCGCCAGGACGGCGAGGATGATGACGAGCCACCTGACGCGCAATGCACCGGAGACGAGGGGCCGGTACAGTCGCAGCAAGACCCGATTGATTGGATTGCGCTCCTCAGGACTGATCGTTCCCTTCAGCAGCCAGACCATCAAGAGCGGCGCAACTGTGATCGAGACAAGGGCCGCAAAGAACATGGCCGCCGTCTTGGTGAACGCAAGCGGCTTGAAGAGACGCCCCTCCTGCGATTCCAGGGTGAAGACCGGCAGAAAGGAGATAGTGATAATCAGGAGCGAGAAGAACAGCGGCTTGCCGACCTCCTGCGCGGCCTGCACGATGACGGCTGCCCGATAGCCTGAGCGACCGCCGCGCTCCCATTGCTCCAAACGTTTGTGGGCATTCTCGATCATCACGATCACGGCATCGACCATCGCGCCGATAGCAATCGCAATCCCGGCCAAGGACATGATGTTGGAGGTGATCCCGAGATAGTACATGGCGAGAAACGACAGCAGGATCGCGACCGGCAATGTCAGGATGGCCACGAGGGCCGAGCGGAGATGAAACAGAAACAACAGGCTGATCAGACTGACGACCACGCTCACTTCAATCAGTTTTTCCTTCAACGTGGCGATGGCTCGACGGATCAATTCCGACCGGTCGTAGACCGGAATGATCTCCATGCCCGGTGGGAGCGACGGGCCGATTTCGGCCAACTTGTCCTTGACCCCCTCGATCACCGCCAGCGCATTCTCCCCATAGCGCATGACGATGATCCCGCCCACCGTTTCGCCTTGGCCGTCCAGTTCCGCCACCCCCCGGCGCATATCCGGTCCCAGCATGACCTGGGCAAGATCCCGCACCGTAATCGGTGTGCCCTGCTGATCCGTCCCCACGGTGATCTTGCGGATATCCTCCAACGACCGGATATACCCTCGCCCGCGCACCATATATTCGCGCTCCGTGACTTCCAGCACCCGTCCTCCGACATCGTTGTTACTCCGCTGGATCGCCTCGATGACCTTCTTGAGCGAAATGTGATACCCGAGCAGCTTCGTGGGGTCCACCTGCACCTGATACTGCTTCACGAACCCGCCTATGGACGCGACCTGTGCCACACCCGGCACGCTTTGCAACCAGTACCGCAGATACCAGTCCTGAAAGGTCCGCAGGTCGGCAAGGTCGTGCTGGCCGGACTTGTCGACGAGGGCATACTGAAAGACCCAGCCGACACCGGTCGCATCAGGACCAAGCGTCGGCGAGACGCCCTCCGGCAGCTTTCCCGTGACCCCTTGCATGTACTCCACAACTCGGCTTCTGGCCCAGTAGATGTCCGTCCCGTCCTGGAAAATGATGTAGACAAACGACAGCCCAAGAAAGGATTGTCCCCGGACATTTTTGACTCGGGGCGCCCCGAGCATCGAGGTCACAATCGGATAGGTGATTTGATCCTCCACGAGGTCTGGGCTGCGTCCCGGCCACTCGGTGAAGACGATCACCTGCACATCAGACAGGTCCGGAATCGCATCTAATGGCGTGTGATAGACGGCCCATCCCCCCCAGCCCATCAGGAAGAGCAGCGCGAGCGAGACCAGAAATGTATTTTTTGTACTCCACTCGATGACCCGTTCGATCATTTTTCCCCCATCTCGTTCCGAATGCCTCTGGTAAGGCCGAAGGCCGGATGCCCTTCTCTCTGTCGCATCACGGGATGAACTCACGATGAGATTTGGCCAAGGTCTCCGCCTCCGTCGCAGCATTCCTATAGGCCGCGGCGAGGATGTGACATTGCTGGACAAAATCAACCTTAGGACTGCCGTGGGACATCATCCGCTGGGCTCGTTCTGGATCCCTCCGGTATTCCTCCACCATCTGGTCCATCTCCTGTGCCTTCTGACGGAGCCTGGCTGCTTCATTCTCATACCAAGCGACCAACGCCACATGATCATTCCTGGCTAACAGGTCAGCAGGAGGAGTGGCGATGAAGGAGCAGGCTGACAATCCCAGCGCGACCAGCAATACAAACATGTTGATAAGTCTCATTCGCCAGATGCTTTCCATGGTCGTCTCCTTTTCACATTCCCTGCATGCCGGACATCCCTCCGCCGCCGCCTGCGGTGACGGAAAACATTTCCTTCACATCGGCCTCGCCCGCACGCTGCACGGTGACGGTCAGGTCCCACCGGCCACCCATGCCAAGATTGACCTTCGCCTCATAGGCCCCGTCCTTACCGGGTTTCATCGGCACCGTGGCCGGCATCATACCCGGCATCGGCATCGTGTAGGTGAGCTGAACTTTTGCGTTGACCACCAGATTGCCTCCCTCACCTTTCACGGTGACTCGGATGAGATTTTCGCCAATCCGCGGTGAGGCGGGCTCTGTCGAGAGCGCAAGAGTCAGTCCCCCTGCCCTCTTTTCTCCCGACGCCTTCGCCATTTGCGTCGTCTTCTCCGGCTGTGGGTCTCCCATTGGCATGCCACCCATGTCCATTTGTCCCATCTGCGCCTGTTCCATTTTGATACCGCCCATCCCCAGCGAACCCATCATGTCCATGGCGGCCATGAGCTTGCTCTCCGAATCGATCAGAAAGTTTCCGGATGTCACCACCCGGTCACCTGCCTCGACCCCCTCCTGAACCTCATAAAAGGCTCCGATTTTTGGTCCCACCTTGACTTCCCGTGGTTCAAAAAGCCCTTCCCCGCGAACCAGAAAGACCTGCTTCCGCGTTCCAGAGTCCAGCACCGCCTGTTCGGGAACCGCGACCTGGTTTCCACGATTGATCGTGAGCAGCACGTCTCCGTACATTTCCGGCTTGAGTCGTAACCCCGGGTTCGGTAATTCCACGCGGACTTTGACGGTACGAGCTTGCTCGTTCAGGTAGGGGTAGATGTACGAGACCCGTCCATAAAACGGTTGTCCGGGATACGAGGAGAACGTGATAGCGGCTTGCTGATCGACCGTGACAAACGGGACCTCGAACTCGTAGATCTCGGCATTCACCCAGACCGTCGACAAGTCCGCGATCGTATAGAGCCTCATCCCGGGCTCCACAAACATCCCCCTGAAGACTTTTTTCTCGGTGACGTAGCCGCTGAAGGGCGAATAGATCGGTATCGCGGTCTTAGCCTTGCCCCTCCGAGCCAACTCGTCGAGCTGTTGCTCCGAGACCGTCCACAGGCGCAACCGGTCGCGTGCCGCTTCCACCATGTGCTCCGCCTGCTCGTGCACGTCGGCAAGCGGACTGTCTTTCACCTTGGCTTGCGTTCGCAGCGCCAGCAGGTACTCATCCTGGCTGGCGACCAAGTCAGGGCTGTACAGCGTGAACAGCGGCTGCCCTTTGTGCACGACCTGTCCCGTATAGTCCACAAAGAGCTCTTCCACCCATCCCGAGACCCGCAGGTTGATATGCGTAATGCGTTCTTCGTTGTAGTCCACCCTGCCGACCGCCCGGACGGTGGTCTCAAGCGGACGTGTCTCGACCACCGCTGTCTTCACGCCAATCAACTGCTGTTTCGTCGGCGTCACCATGGCATAGGCCTGGGGAGGACCGGTTTCCTGGCTGGGAGACATCGGCATCCCCTGCAGGCTGCGCTCCTTCTGCTCCGTCTGGCGTTGATCGGACGTCTTCTCGTCAGGGGGAAGGACTTGGTGTCGCTCCCATCCGGTCATGAACCATGACCCGAGCGTCAGCATCACGATTCCAGCTCCGATCGCAATCCACATGGTTCGTCTTTGACTCCACATTTTCGTCATCATGACATCCCTCACTCTTTACTCTTTACAATTCCGTGCCGACGACCTGTTCGAGCTCAGCTATGCGGGATTCGCGATCGACCAGCACTCGCCAGTACGCCAGTTGAAACTCCCGCAAGGCCCGGTCTGCGTCGATAAGATCCAGAAAGGACGTCCTTCCGGTGCGATAGCCGGCCCGCGCGGCTTCCACGCCCTGCTCGGCCTGGGGCAGCACCGTGGTCCGGTACAGCACCGCCACTTCCCAACTCGCCCGGACTTTTGCCA
>WIAF01000021.1 GCA_014055465.1 Nitrospira sp. CR1.1 | reverse complement strand
AACGGCCGAGGACGTGAGGACCGCCTCGTTGCCGACTGCACGTCACACAGAGATTCACCGATGATTCCTCGATACCCTCGAGCTTGAGAGTTCGATACAGGTCCGCGCGTGGCTTCTTGTAGCGCAAAGCCGCAGCTCCATTCGTTTTATCGAAGAGCTGCTTCACGACGCGTTTGGTCGAAGGCTTGCGGACGATGACAAAATCCCAGGGCTGCATGAACCCCACCGATCCTGCATGATGTGCCGCGTTCAACAAACGGGTGAGAACCTCATCGGGAATCGGTGTCGGCAGGAAATTTCGGCGAACATCCCGGCGCTCAAAAATAGCCCGATACACCGCCTCGCGCTCGACACTGGAAAAGGGTTCCTGAGGCTCCATGACCACCCGAGCAGCCACGTCTGGCTCATTACGTGCCATGGGTCTCGCTCTGCGGGTGTTCCGGCCCAAGCACGCCGCTCGCCACCTGTTGCAGACAGGCGGGGCAAAGACAGTCCTGATAACGCGCCGCAATCCAATCCATCTGCGCTTCGGTGATCCCGATTTTGCCGCACCAGCATTGGTACCCGACGCACTCGAACGGCTGGCGGCAATGCTCGCAGGTCTTGCTCACCGGTCCTCTCAAAACTCCACTCCAGCCTGCGCCTTGATGCCGCTTCGAAAGGGATGTTTGACCTGTTTCATCTCGGTCACCAGATCGGCTGCGTCGATCAGCTCAGCCGGAGCCCCTCGACCGGTGATGACCACGTGTTGCATCAGCGGCCGCGCCTGCAGCCGCGGCAACACCTCCGCCACCTCAACGTAGTGGTGGTGCAGCACAATATTGAACTCGTCAAGAATCACCATCGCATAGGAGGGATCAGCCATGAACTCGCTCGCTTTCTCCAAAGCCGCCTGAGCGAATCTTGTGTCTCGCTCGCGATCCTGCGTCTCCCAGGTGTACCCCTCGCCCATGCGGAGGAATGTCACACGGTCGCCGAACGAGGTGAGGATGCGTTCTTCGGCCGTATCGATGGCGCCTTTGATGAACTGCACGATGGCCACCTTCATGCCATGGCCGAGACAACGCAGCGCCATGCCGAGCGCCGCGGTCGTTTTCCCCTTGCCCGCGCCGGTGTACACCATCAAGAGGCCCTTTTCTTCCTGGGCCGCCTCGATGCGCCGGTCGACCGCGGCTTTCACGCGATGCATTTTGGTTGTATATGTATTCGGATCCGTCATCTCACCCGTTCCTCCTGGCTTTGCGAGCGGCTTGTACGTGTCGCACAGTCTGGAGCAGATTCACCACTATCTCAGGCCGGCTCCCGAAATGCTGGTGAGTATACAACGCCAGGGTGTTGGCCTTCATGAGGCCGTCCTGACCAGCCGGCTTGCCGCCTGCATCCGCCAGCGCGCAGGCATAGTCCAAATCGCCTTTGGGTTCCAGATGTGAGTAATGAAACTCATGCCCGCGCACTGACGTGCCGGCAGGACCAAGGAGGCAGTCCTCCACCGTTTCCACCGAACGGTAGCCCAGCGTCATACCGGACTGGCGCATGACGGCCTCGGCCGGAAAGACCCCGACCATCTCATGCCGTTCGCCAGCGCCGTCCCGAATGGCTTGCGTTAAATACATCAAGCCGCCGCATTCCGCATAAATCGCTCCACCGCTGTCGCTGTACTCTTTCACCGCTGCTCGCATGCTCACGTTGGCGGTCAACGCCCCACCATAGAGCTCAGGATAGCCGCCGCCGAAATACAACAGATCCACGTCCGGCAGACCCGCATCATGCAAGGGTGAAAACTTCACAATCTCTGCGCCGGCTCTTTCGAGTAAGTCTAGATTGTCCTGATAGTAGAAGCAAAAGGCCGGATCATAGGCCAGGCCGATGCGGACCATCTCCTGGCGGCCTCCCGCAGACGGAGGATCTGAGTCGAATGATCCTTCGACTGATCGAGCGAGTGCTTCCACCCGGCTCAGATCGATCGTCTCTGCGGCAGACCGCGCCAGCCGGTCGTACAGATCACTCTGCCCTGCTTCAATGGCAGTCCTAAGACCTAGATGCCGGTCCGGGATTGTCACCGAGGCGTCGGGCCGAAGGTAACCGACCACGGCGAGCCCTGTCTCAGCTTCCACCGCGTCCCGCAACAAACGGTAATGCCCCTCGCTTCGTATGCGGTTGAACAGAACTCCCTGCACCCGCAGTCCAGGATCGAAGCGTGCGTAGCCGGACGCCATCGCCGCCGCCGAGCGCGCCATGGCGCTGCCGTCGATCACCAGCAGAACCGGAGCGTGGAGCTGTTTGGCCAATTCAGCCGTGCTGCCCTGTTCATGTACCGGGGAACTCCCGTCAAAGAGGCCCATCATGCCTTCGATAATCGACAGATCCGCATCGGCCGACGCCTGTGAAAAGATCGATCGGTTGACGGCCTCGGTCAACATCCACCCGTCCAGATTGCGCGAGGGCCGACCGGTCGCCAGCTGATGATGACCGGGATCGATAAAATCCGGCCCAACCTTGAAGGGTTGAACCACCAATCCCCTGGCCTTCAAGGCGGCCATCAACGCCAGCGTGACGGTGGTCTTGCCGACACCGCTATGGGTGCCGGCAATGACCAGACGAGGACGTTGCCTCACCACGCAATCCTCATGGGTGATTTACGACTTTCCCCCAAAGGCGACCCGGACGCCGCCGAAAATCGACCGGATCGGCACGCCCGCGCTGGCGATTTCTTCATACTTCTCATTGAACAGGTTCTCGGCCCGAAGATACGCCTGAAGTTGCTTAGTCACATCGTAGGTCACGGCCAGCGACCAGACGTCGAAGGCCCGGAGACTCTGCTGTTCGCCGGTGGTATTGAACCGTGATCCAACGTATCGCCCGATCACGGTGATCCACAAGGGCTCGATGGGTTGATAGCTCACCGAGGCGCTCCACTGGTCGGTCGGCCAGCGAGGCAACCTGGTGTGCGCCTCAAGATCGCGCGTGAGCGTATTGGTATACTGGGCTTGCACGACCACGCCGCGCAGCAACGGCCGATCGCTTTCATAGGTATAGGTCAGCCCGACTTCCCATCCTTTGGTCGACGCCGCCCCGACTTGTTGCGGGCAGAAACCGAACGTGCTGAGCGGCGCGCAAAACGCCGGATCAAACGTGGTGATAATGAGATTGCGATAGTGGTTCCAGAAAAAGCCTCCGCTCAGTTTCAACTGCTTCGAGAACACGTACTGATCGATCCCCGCATCCATACTTTGGTTTTTCTCCGGTCCCAGATTGGGATTGCCGAAATTCGGAAAGTACAGTTCGTTCATGCTGGGCGCCCGGAAACCAGTCGCATACCCGACGCGCAGTTTGGTATCGGTTTCCTTATGATAGTACCCGCCAGTCAGACGATAGGTGGTGGCATCGCCGAAGACATTGTAACTGTCATGCCGTACACCAGCCGTCGCGAAGACTCGATCCCACAGATTGAACTGTGCCTGCGCGAATCCAGCGTGAGAACTCAGGACGCGATTGATGAGGCCGGTGTCGTTCTCCCCCTGCTGTTCGCGGAATTGATACCCCGCGCTGATCAGGAGCAGCTTCGTGATCTGGAAATTATGTTGCCACTCCAGACGATTGGAAAGCACCCGGGTCTCATTCGGAGATCCGAACGGCGTGCTGAAGAATCCACTGACGAGACTCCGTTGTAATGTCCCCGGCAAAAACAGCGAGGCTTCCTGCGACCGCGCGAGGGTGAGTTTTTGCGACCACCAACCGGTAATCGGCTGTTCGTAACTGCCGCTGAACACATACTGCTGGCTGCGCATCTTCGACCCATAAACATCCGCCGGAAACGTCGCCGAGATATTGTCGAGCTGCGTATCCGAATTCATCCAGCGCACGGTGAAATCGAGCCGCCCGTCACGCGGGAGGTCCACACCGATTCGCCCTGACCCCTGCCAATTGTGGAACGAATCCCGTTCGGTGGCGCCCCTGCGATAGTTGACGGCGGAAAAGCTGGAGGTGTCCCATCGGGACAGCGAGAAGCTGTAGTCGACCGCGCCCTGTTTCCCGGACACCGTGCCGCCCTCGCGCAGACTCGCGAACGATCCATATTCCAGAAAACCGGTCGCGGAGAGCGGACCCTCGCCTTTCTTCGTGACAATATTGATCACGCCCCCCATGGCGTCAGATCCCCATAACATACTCTGCGCCCCGCGGAGAATTTCGACTCGCTCGATATTGTCGGTCGTCAGATTGGCGAAGTTATAGCTTCCCAGGGTCCCGCTGTTGACGATAGCCCCGTCGATCAACACTAACGTCTGGCTCGAACTGCCCCCGCGAATGCGTGCACTGACTTCGGTCCCCGGCCCGCCGCTCGAGAACACCGCGAGCCCCTGCGCTAACCGGAGGGCGTCGGCGACCTGTCGAAGGTTTTGTTTTTTCATGTCTTGCGCCGTGATGACGTCTACGGCGCTGGTGACCTGACTCGTTGGCACCGGTGTTTTCGTGGCTGAGACGACAACTTCTTCAGCCTGCACGATCGACTCAGGTTCAACCGGTTCTTCGGCAAAGACGGCTGCCGTCCAGAGAAACGGGGCGCATAGCAGTAGTACGAACAGACACCTGACAGACCATTCCCTGACAATCCTCAACATCCTGACATTCCCTTTCGCTCGAAGGGTTCAGTCGTAACGGCCGTCAGTTGGGTCTCCTGACTTACGGATCCTGGCATCCCTGCGCCTTCCCAACGGAACGTGACGCGTGAACTGGCTCTCGTGAAACGGTCAGAGGACACCCCCCGCGTTTCACAAAAGACGATCACGAACCACGCCACTCGCCAGTGGCTCAATGCAGGGTCACTCCCCGCTTACAGTGGCGGCACCGTGATGGTTTTGCACCATCTTCCCCGACGCTGACGGCGTCTTCCTGAGACTCCGTTCTCCAGTGATGACGCGCCCCTTCCTGTCACGCGGGTGGGCCGGGCACGAACCCCTCCCGCAACATTCTTCCTACACGTGAGCCGGCAACGATGGACCAGGCAGCGTGATGCGCGGCAGCCCCGACTGGGGATGCGGATCGATCAATACGTTGCAGCCGTAGACCTCGCGCAGCACTTCGACCGACATGACTTCCGAAGGAGTCCCCATCGCGGATACCCTGCCGTCCTTCAACATCGCCACGCGGTCGCAATATTGGCTGGCCAGATTCAAATCGTGCGAGACGATCACCACCGTCAACCCCCGCTCATCGCGCAGCCGGCGCAGAACCGAGCAAATGTCGAGTTGATGCTGCAGGTCGAGAAACGCCGTCGGCTCATCCAGCAGCAACACGCGGGGCATTTGGGCAAGGGCACGCGCAATCATGGTTCGCTGGCGCTCCCCGCCGGAGAGATCGGTCACCAGGCGGGCGGCCAGATGCGCAATATCCATCGTCGCCATGGACTGCGCGGCTGCCCGGCAATCATCCTGATCCTCCCAGCCGAACCCCAGACTCCAACGAGACCGGCGCCGATGCGGGAAACGCCCCATCAGCACGGTTTCCGCCACCGTGAACGGAAACATCTGCTGGCTTTCCTGCGGCACAAAGGCGACGGTTTGAGCCGTTTCCTCCTGAGACAGGCCGGCCAGACTGCGACCGAATAATGTGAGGTCTCCCATTTGAGGCGCGGCGAGCTTCGCCAACAGTTTCAGCAGCGAGGTTTTTCCCGATCCGTTAGGGCCGACGATGCCCATGATTTCACCCGGCCGAACCTGCAGCGTCACATCCCGAAGCACCCACCTGACATCACGTGCACTGGGTCTCCCGTAACAGAACTGCACCCCGCGCAGCTCATACGCATGGGCGGCGCGCGTGCCGGCGCCTTCATGGATATCGATACGCGCCTCCTCTGCGCGATGCCGGCTCATGTCAATCGATCCTTTCTCCAGACCAGCAGGTAGACAAAGAAGGGACCGCCGGCTAACGCCGTGATGACACCGACCGGCACTTCCGACGGGACAAACAGCGTGCGGGCCATGGTGTCCGCCATCATCAGGAACATTCCTCCGACCAGTGTTGAGGCCGGCAGGAGCAACCGGTGATCCGCGCCCACCACCAGACGCACCGCATGCGGGATGATCATGCCGATAAACCCGATCATGCCGCTGAAGGAGACGACCGCCCCGGTCATCAGGGCCGACAGCAGGAAGATGACGCGTTTGGTCCGTTCAGTATTGATGCCCAATGACCGGGCCGGCTCTTCACCCAAAGCGAGAATGTTGAGTACCCGGACCTGTTTCAACAGCAACAGGAGGCCGAGAAGCAAGTAGGCGGCCAGCACCATCAAGACCGGATAGGCAGGCGCCGTCAGCGACCCCATAAGCCAAGCCATCATCCCGAACGAGCGGTTCGGCTCCATGATGGAGGTGATGAACATAATCAACGCGGAAAAAATCGCATTGAGGATGACGCCTGCGAGCAGCACCGAATGGATCGGGAGCCGATCATAGGATGCCGCCATGCGGTAGATGACCATCAGCGCAATCAGGCTTCCCGCAAACCCGCAGACAGGCAGCAGCGACAGCGCCAGGACCGTAGTGCCGATCCCGAACAGGACAGCGATGGCCACGCCCAGAGCGGCCCCGCTCGACACTCCCAGCACATAGGGATCGGCCAAGGGATTTCTCAGCAGCGCCTGCAGTGCCACACCAACCGCTGCGAGGCAACTTCCCACCAGGAACCCCAGAAACACGCGCGGCAATCGAACCTGCAGCAGAATCACCCCCGTCGTCCGGAGTGCATCAGATTCCTCCGATGCCCCGAACACGGCAGACCACAACAATCCGATAAAGTTTCCCGCACCGATGTACTGCGTCCCAACCTGCAGACACAATATGGCGAGGATCGCGGAGAGGAGCGACAGCGCCCCCATGACGGAGAACCAGCGCGAGCGAGTCAGAACCGCACCCTGAAACGGCCGGCCAATCCCGGCGTTTTCAGCGCCGGGCTGCATGAGATTCGGCGACAGGGTTGGCGACGGCGAGGTGAGCGCAGAAGGAGGTGTCGCGGGATGGCCAGCGGATGGCATCATGGTTGAGCTGCCGTCGGTTCAGAGTCGAACGCTTCGGGGTGAATGACCCTGGCGAGTGCTTCCAGCCCCTGCATGACACGCGGGCCGGGACGATTGAGCGCATCTGCGGACACTTCGCGAAGGCGGTTGTGCTGCACGGCCGTCAGCGTGTTCCAGCGTCGCCAGGCTTCCTGCTCGCTTCGCGGCACCGTTTCCACCGATCCTCTGGGAAAGATCAAGATTTCGGGATCTTCTTTCAGCACCGTTTCCATCGTCAGGCGCGGATAGGCCGCGGCCGCTTCGGAGGCAATATTGCTCCCCCCGGCCAACCCGATCATCTGATGGATGTAGCTGCCAGGGCCTACCGTGATGAGCGGCTGGCTATTGATCACGTACAACACTCGCGTGCGCGGCAGGCCTTCTGTTCGACGGGTGATCTCGGCCATCTGCTGCCGCATCGCCGCGGTCATGGCATGGGCGGCCGTCGATCGATCAAAGATCCGTCCCAGCGTATGAATGTGCGCAAAGACCTGTTCTAACGACGCGGCTTGGAGCAGGAGGACTGGAATCTTGAGTTCTTCCAGCTTGGCCAGCACATTGGCGCGATGAAATTCCAGCGGCGCCACGATCAGTTCGGGCCGGAGCGCGATCAGGGATTCCAGGTTGGGATTGCTATAGCCAACCTTGGGCTTGGCTGCGGCGGCGGCCGGGAAATTGCAAAAGTCCGTGACGCCGACGACCTGTTCATCCAACCCCAGAGCGAACAACATCTCGGTAATACTCGGCGCCAGTGAGACAACCCTGGTAGGAGCCTTGGCGACATAGAGTTTGCGTCCCGCGTCGTCGATGAACGTGCGCGGGGTGATGTTGGCCATGAACGGCATGCCGGTCAGAATGCCTTGTTGGCGGCGTTTCATCACTGTGTCCTCTCCAGCGGAATCTCCCAATGCAAGCGCGAGGCAGGGCAGTACGACAGACCAGAGGATTCCGAGACATCCGACGACGAACCGGCCGGGAGGACTGATTCGAACGGCGCGCAAATAAAAAATCCCCAGGGCCTACATGGAACCCTGAGGATTGCACCCGCAATTCATCCTCGCCTATTCCCCAGCCCACGAGGGAATAAAGGGTCTCTCCCTGGGCAGGTCTTCTGGCTCATGGTTCATCCTACTCCCCGCGCCTTCCCGTTCGGCAACGCGAACAGTGGCATATACGGGTTTCGTCCCCATTTACAGCGGCGGGACCGCGAGGGCGTTTCACCCTCTTCCCTTCACCCAAGGTGTCTGAAAACGAAGCAAACTTTAGGAGAGGCGGGGCAATCTTGTCAAGAGGACCCGCAAGGGAACGCTCGCGCGGAAACGCCGCTGGCATATCACCAACGCGTGCCGCAGAGCAACGAGCTACGAACGGTACCGTAGTTTGAGGATGAGGATGGCCAGCGTTAAAACGAGCGTGACGAGGTTTGCGAGGATGATGGGAAGGGCGCCGAGGAGTAGCCCGTAGACCAACCACAGAAACACTCCAGTTGTAAACGTCAACAACATCCCGAGCGAGACATCCTGCGCGGAGCGCGTGCGCCAGGTCTGCTGGAGTTGAGGGATGAAGGCGATCGTCGTGAGGGTTCCGGCGAGTAATCCGATAAGCGTGACCTGATCCATTGATATGACCTCAAATGAAATGAACGGCGATGCGAGCGGGAGAGGGCATCCTGAAAGGAGAATTCACCCCGGCAGCTTGTCTTGTCCCCTGGCGCTATGGTAGCATCCCTTCCCATTCAAGGACTAGTCGTTGAAAGACGCCGCAACAAAGGAGTAGGGCCGTGGCATTTGCCTGTGATCTCTGTGGGAAAAAGCATCAGACCGGTAACAACGTCAGCCACGCAAACAATAAGACCAAGCGCGTCTTCAATCCCAACCTGCAACGTGTCAAGGCACTCGTAAACGGAGCGGCTTTGCGTATTCGGGTGTGTACGCGCTGCCTGCGGTCGGGTTTGGTTAAGAAAGCGGTCTGATCTCCCCCCGCGATTCCCCTCCATCACTCAGCCCATGTTCTGATTTCACACCTGTGGTGTGCCCGTTTGCTCTGTTAGCTCCTTTTCTGAACGGCACACAACCTGGCCACTGTGCCTGGTCGTCCCAGGCGACACTCTCGCCTCTTCATCCTTCATCTGCCACGTTCCAGTCACGCCGTTGCGGCGCGGGGACAGAATGACTCATGAGGAGACGGATCCGTTCTAACGGCGTACAATCCCGCATCGTACCGTAGACCGCGCGGAGCGGATCACGATCGAATCGGGAGGCACGATCATGAAACTTGCCTGGACCTTCGGCCTGATAGCCCTGTCCATCACGGTCACGGCATGCAGTCATTTCCAAAACAGAGAAGCGGCGTATCTGGATTCAGTCAAAGGACGGGCAACACAAACTGAGGTGAGACAGGAACTCGGGGCGCCTAAAGCAGTTCGGAGGAGCGAAGAGGGAGAGACGGTGTGGGTTTACGAAATGCGCGAACAACAGGCCGGCAACCGCTATACCGCGCCAGGCATCTGGTGCGAGGAATACCTGCTGACATTCGACGAGACCGCCGTTCTGCAGAAATGGAGGCAAGTCTCCCATTTCCACGGCGGCGAACTCATGCCGACGGAATGTATTCCGGGGATTGAGAAGTCAAGATCAGAGGGAATGGGCAACACAGGTAGCGTGTGAGAGCCACTCTTTTTTGTCTATGTTTCTCTGCTGCGGGAACGGATTGAACGATGGAAAAGAGAGTGACGACGAACGGGGGTGGGGCTTGATCGGAAAGGAAGGGAAGTATTCAAGCACAATGAATGTTCCAGATTCGTGCAGATTAGCATTCGGTTTTGGCCTCGGTAATCAGTGCTATCCTGAGCGTACTATAGTCCAGCGACAGTTCGGCGACCTTACGTTTCAATCGACGATTTTCATTTTCCAGGTCATGCAGGCGTTCGATGGAACTCGTTCCTTGAGCACTGAGTTTTTTCCGCCAGCGATAGACCGTCTGCGGTGAGACATGATACCGACGGCAGATAGTTTTCACCGTCACGCCGGCTTTCAGATCTTTAACAATGCTCGTCAATATCGTAACACTAAGACGGGAAGGCGGCATGGTGCTCCTCAACTCCATGTCACTCTATCGGAACGCGTGCACGGTGGATCGTGGTGTACAAGAGCCGAAGGGTGATTGAAGGGTTTGCGCGTCAATTGCTGTGTCGATAAGCTCCATGCGCACTACCGCACATGAGGCAACGGAACGCATCCCTCTGCGGCGCCGCAATATATACACATCGGCCGGGTATGTTCACGCAAGAGGAGAGCGGATCGGCTGGGTATGAGATCTCACACTAATTTGAGAAGGAACCGCAAACTCACGGCCATAAGTCCATTGCCATCGTGTGCGCCATCTCGCCGTCAGATTCCATTGAGCTCGAACACAATTCCCCAGAATCAGCGCCAAGCCTGATGTCCTCGTTTTGAAATTCAAAACTTTCCCAGGGAACTCTGACGATTTTCCCTGTATCCGCGAGAACCACATCCGCATGTCTGATTTGCCTGGTGACCGAATCCATAATCAACCGTTTGATAAAACCCCACTCCTCGCCTTCCAATGTCCTCACGATCAAACTTTCGGTGCTCATAGTACATCCTCCTTGCTACAAAACGGCCACAATCACAGAGCATAGAATTGATGCGATATCTGGTGCGCCATGCTGATCATAGATGCCAAGTCCGTTCAGACGACCCGGCGAATCCGGAGCCGGCTCAGAATCGAACGCGCAGTTCGATCGCAGAAACTGTTCCCATAGTCGTCAAATCATGCCTTCCCATCGTGATTGAATCTGAGTGTCAGGGATCCAAGAATCAGTTGGTAGAAACCGAATGACTCAAACAGACTTCCAAGCGCGACCATTCGACAGCGCGAGATGAAACAGACATTCCCCTGCCCACACTCACATTTACCCGTCCGGATACCAATGGTTATCGGCACTGTTACGTCGACTGCACTTTTGCTTGCGTGTAGGAGTGACCATAGACATAGGAAGGCAGGGCATCGCTCCCTACCCGGTTGAGTAAGACCTGGAACGGCACACGCGTGCCGAGGGATTTCACCGCACGCCTGACGACCTGATGAGGGGTTGAATTGGCTCGCACAACAAGCACCATATGATCGATATAATTCGCCAGGACATTCATGGTCGCCAAAGGGAAAATTGGTGGTGTGTTGATAAGTATAATGTCGAACCGTTCGCGCAACTGAGCAAGAATGCTCGGCAGGCGCTCCGTTTTCAATAACTCGTTTATTGACACATCAGAATTCCCGACCGGCATCAACCAACAGGGGACATCGGCAAACTCCGAAAAACAACTCTCCAGAGGAATATCGCTAGTTAGCCAATCGGCCAACCCCCACTTGGCAACGGTATCGACGTAACGGTTCGGCATCGGGACCGCAAAATCGCAATCCAGCAAGAGCGTGCGGAGCCCCAAATCCCGCGCAAGTGTATAGCCGAGATTGATCACGGTCGTTGTTTTTCCTTCTCCTTTGACAGCGCTGGTGACGGCGACAATGGTCGAATCTCCGTTACCCTTCTGCAATGCGAGCCGCGTCGCGGCGACCCGGTATTGCTCTGCCACAAGGGAGTGCGGCATCCATTTCACAACAAAATCATCATTCCGTGGCTGGGGACTCCGAGTATTCAGGTGAGTCGAGGGAACGAGCGCGAGGTCCCCCACAACGGCACCCTCTTCTGCAGACACCGCAGCCGCTGATCGGGCGGTCGGGAAGTACCGCTGCCACCTCAAGCGGTTATATTCAATGGCAAAGTCCGGGATGACCGCAAGTAACTGCGGTCCCAATATGTGCTCAATATCCTCAGGCCGACGGAATTGAGGTGTCGAGAGCTCCCGGATCAAGGCAAGTCCTGCTCCAAGCGCACACCCAAAGAGGAGCCCAAACACCATAATCCGTCGCTCATTGGGAGACTCGGGCACTCTCGGGAAGCTGGCTGGATCGAGAATGCGAAATTGTGCGCCTTTTTGTCGTTTCTCAAGGTTTTCCGCCACCCTCGCATTGAGACGCTTCTCCAGAAGCGATCGGTAGTTAGTCTTCATGTTGTCGTAGTCACGTTCCAGGATCAACAAGTCCTGCTCTATCTGCGGCGCCTTTTCGATCCGTCGCTCAAGCTCCCGCTTCTCAGTCTGCAGCCCCAGTTGCCGCCTGCTCTGCAGCTCCCATTCGCTCTTAGTTTCTGTTTGTTGCCTTCTCAAATCCTGCAGGTACGGATCGACCGGTTTTTCACCGGACTTAAGGATATCGGGGCCGTAAACCTCCGTGAGTTTCCGCTGCACATCTTGCATCTCATCTCTCGTTAAAACGACGTCCGGATAGGTATCCCAGAACTCCGCCTGTAGCTTGACGAGCTTCTCCCGCAGTTCCTTCAACCGGCGGAAGAGCGGATCCGGCTCTACTGATCCGGGGACCAGAGAGAGGTTTGGAGTGCCGGACCGTTGATAGTCTCGAATCGCGTTCTCTACAAGCGCCAGCCGGTCCGCCAGTCGCTGGGAGCTCTCAGTGCTGGCCTTCAGGTCGCCCTGCAGCCGGTCGAGGGCACGCAGGTTGGATTCGACCTGTTGTGGGAGCTTCCCCACGTGCAGCGACTTGAACTGACTGAGCTCGTTCTCCTTCCGTTCAAGTTCCGCCTTCGCTCTGAGAACCTCCTCATCAAAAAATTCCGTCGTCCCCTCGGCGGTCTGTTCACGAGTTTTCAAGTTCTGCTCGATAAACTTCGTTGCCAAGCGCGCGGTCACTTCCATAGCGGTCCGAGGACTCTCGTGGATAAAAGAGATCGTAAACGCATCAAGGCTGCTGCGACCGACAAAATTGCCGCGCGGGCCCTTGCCGACCATTTCCACCATGATCCCATTGGCCAGCGCCGAGACGCCCGCCTCGGGCCCTTCCTTCTCCACAAGGTCCGTATACAGGTGGAATTCGTTCACAATGTCGGTCAGTACAGCCCGGCTGCGTACCTGCTTTTGAATCACGAAGATACGCTGTTCGAGATTTCCCTCGTCTACCCCTTTCACGTAGTTTTCTGGGATCTTCTGATCCTCGACGAGGATCATGGTCTCCGACCGGTATAACTTTGTGGCAATGAGACAATAGGTGGCAGCAGCGGCAACGGAAATGAGAATGCATGCGACGATGACCCACTTCTGATGTCTCGCTACACTCAAAAAATCCCGAGGAAGACCAGAATGCGGCTGATCGATCTGTCTGTCGGCATCGAATGTGGTCATCTCAAACTCCAACGGCTTAGTCCAGTTGTCCTATCCAATTTGTGGCCCGCATGATGAGCAGAATCACCACATCGGGAACATATCAACGAGCGTTCGCCGAAGGATTATAGCGAAGGCGTGGCACCTGACTCCACCAGTGAACCCGCCTTCCTGGAAACACCGAGATCCTCCCTCGTCGCGGGCATAGCCGGAACCGGCGCCCTCTCCAGTTCCCCGGGAGAGTGGAACTCTGGAACCAGTTCCCGTAACCGATCAATGGCCCACGTCGTGTGGTTCAGACGGGCAGCCGCTTCCAAAGCCGTCACCTTGTTCTGCAGATTATCGAAGTCAATCGGAGCCATGCGGCGAATTCTGAGAATGTTCTCGATCATGGACTGTTCAGTCGCCTCCCCTTCTCCGACCAATTCTTCGGCGAGCTTTTCGCCCGGGCGTAACCCTACGAATTGGATCGGAATTTCCTGGCCCGGCACGAATCCCGACAGTCGGATCAAGTTCCTTGCAAGGTCTAGTACGCTGATCTGTTCTCCCATATTCAAGATATACGTCGCACCTTGCTCTCCTAGTGAGGCTGCCTGCAATACCAGGTGGACGGCTTCGGGAATGAGCATGAAGTACCGCCGCACGCCCGGATCGGTGACCGTGACAGGACCTCCCGCTCGAATTTGCTCCTGGAATCGCAAAAGAACGCTTCCGTTACTCCCGAGTACGTTCCCAAACCTGACAGTGATGAAACGCGTCTTGCTCTGCCGGGCGATCCCCTGGACGATGAGTTCCGCCACACGTTTAGTCGCTCCCATGACACTCGACGGATTCACGGCCTTGTCCGTTGAAATAAGGACGAACCGCTCCACAGCGAGCCGGTGGGCAACCTCAGCTGTAATTCGTGTCCCCATACAGTTGTTCTTGAGGGCTTCCGCCGGGTTCAGTTCAACGAGCGGTACATGCTTGTGTGCAGCGGCATGGAAGAAAATGCTCGGCCGGTATTTGGTAACCGTGGAAGTTAGTCGGGAGACATCGGTGACATCCCCGAGGACCGGATGAACAAAGGAACCAAGGCCCTGATCATCCAATTCCTTGGCAATCATGTACAGACTGTTCTCATGACGTTCATAGAGGACCAGCGATTCCGGGCCCAGAGCGGCAACTTGTCGCGACAATTCGGATCCGATGGAGCCGCCGGCTCCCGTAATCAGCACGCGCCTCCCCTTGATCATATGTCTCATCGCGTCATCCTGTGAGTTCACGACGGCCCGCGGCAGCAGGTCGTTCATAGACACACTTCGCATCTGGCTCTCTGCGCTTCGATCAGCGAGAAGATCTGACAAATTCGGGAGGGTTTTGATGGAAACTTTGAACGGCTCAAGAATAGAAATGATTTCTCTCAGAAGCGCTGGCCTGGCATTCGATAAGGCCAGAACAACCTCCACGACCTGCTTCTCAGCGAGCAATCGAGGCAGGTCACTGCGGGTTCCGAGCACTTTGACTCCGTGAATCCGCTTGTTGAGAAGGGACACATCATCGTCGATGAGGCCTACTGGTTGATACCGGGAGAAACTATTTGTTTTCATTTCCCGCACGATCCGCTCGCCGGACTGCCCCGCCCCGACAACGAGCACATTCTTTTTATGGCGATAGATGAGTTTTTCTCCCAGTAATCGGGACGGCAACCGGATCCCGGTGACAAGGCCGATTAACAATACGCTGTCGATGATCAGGATTGAACGAGGGTATGCAGTCAACTCGAACCCCCAATAGACGAGGCCGTAGATGGCCGCGGTACTGAGGAAGACGCCGCTGACAATCCGCTGTAGATCCCATATCCCTGTGTATCGCCAGAGCCCTTCGTTGAGACTAAATACCATAAACGCGCCTCCCCTTATGGCCACGAGCCAAGGGAGGACCTGAAGAAAAAGTTGTGTCTCGGACTCGGAAAGGCTTCCGTCGAAGCGTAACAAAAACGCCAGATAGTTGGCGCAGACGATGAGAGCCAGGTCCACTGCGACGATGAGAGGTCGCCGCCATCGAAGCAACCAGGCGATCGCTCTGGATCCGGCCTCTCCAAATGGATGTGCATGCGAGGATTGAAGTTCAGGTATCTCGCAGAGGACGAGAGGCAGGCCGGTCAATCGGAAGACGGTTTGCGCAATAATGGCCACATCAAATGCGAATGAGGCATGGCGGACATACAGCTTGGCGAGGCGGATTTTTTCGGGAAGAATGACGGTCCGATACTCGTCTTCCGGATCCTGCGCCCCGGCCAGAATCGTCGCTTCGTCGGCGTACTTCACAGAGGCCAGGTCGGTGAGGCCCGGACGCACAGATAGAATTTCACTGTAGTCGGTCTTGAACAAATCGACATACTGCGAAACTTCCGGCCGGGGACCCACCAGGCTCATGTCGCCCAGGAGGATGTTCAGGAGCTGAGGTAACTCATCGAGCTTGTGCCGACGTAACACCCTACCGACTCGGGTGATGCGAATGTCCTCTCCAATCGTCAGCTGGCCTCCATTCGACGAGGCATCTCTGGTCATCGTACGAAACTTATAGATTCGAAACGGACGAAACCGTCTACCGATCCGGACCTGCCCAAAAAAGACGGGCCCGGAAGAGTCCAGCTTGACCAGAAGGCCGATCAGCAAGAACAGCGGCGATAATGCCAATAGGCCGATCGCAGCGACCAGGAGATCCATGGCTCGTTTCATCATCGTCGGTAACCTTGAATGAGTGTGCGCACCACGGAAATGACGCGTTGGATATCGGTTTCGGTCATCTTGGGGTAGAGCGGCAGCGACACAATCTGCTGGTAGGCAGTCGTGGCGACTGGGAATTCCCCGGGGGTATACCCCCAGGTGTCGCGGTAGTACGGGTGAAGATGGAGCGGGATAAAATGGACGCTACAACCGATGCGTTCCTTCCCCAGGTGCTCAATCAACCGGTCTCGTCCGATCCCCGACCGCTTAGGGTCAAGCCGGATGACATACAAGTGCCATGCATGTTGGACATGAGCCGCCGCGGTGGGTAGCACGATTTCAGGGAGATCCCGAAACCCCTCGTCGTAGAGACCGGCATACCGCTCACGTGCCTTCCAGAGACGATCGGATTTCTGGAGCTGTGCAATGCCCAGGGCTGCGGCAATATCGGTGAGATTGTACTTGAAGCCCGGTGAGAGGACTTCATAAAACCATGACCCGTGACCGTCGTAGCGCTTCCACGCATCGCGACTGAGTCCATGGAGGCTCATCGTCCGGATTCGTTCCGCCCACTCGGGATTGTCGGTCGTAATCATCCCGCCTTCACCGGTAGTGATATTTTTGGTGGCATAGAAGGAAAAGCAGGTGCAGTCGCTGATGGTGCCGATGAGTCTTCCTCGGTAGCGGGCCGGGAGCGCATGGGCGGCATCTTCGATGACACGCAGACCGTATCGGTTCGCAATATCAGAAATGCGGTCCATGTCACAGGGATGTCCTGCGAAATGCACCGGGATAATGGCTTTCGTTTTCGGCGTGATGGCTCGCTCGATCTGGTCGGGGTCAATGTTCAACGTATCGGGAAGGCAGTCGACCAGGACAGGCTTGGCTTTAAAATAGGTGACGACCTCGGCTGTTGCCGTAAAGGTCATCGTGGGGAGAATAACCTCATCGCCCTCCTCGATCCCGACAGCTTCAAGGGCAAGGTGAAGCGCGGCAGTGCAGGAATTGACCGCGATAGCATAACGGGCCCCCAGCACAGCCGAAAAATCCTGCTCAAACTGCTTGGCCCTTGCTCCGGTGGTCAGCCAACCGGACCGCAGAACTGAGACTACGGCATCGATTTCCTCCTCCCCGATATCAGGGAGGTGAAACGGCAAGAATTGTGTCATGGTGGATCCTTCCGAATGTGTGGGCATGATGGTCACCCGGAACGAGTGATGCACCGGGGTGCGGCCGGCAAAGGATACGCTGTCAGCGAGGATTGGGGTGATCGCCCAGATGCGGCGCGATTACCAGTGAAACCAAAACGGTACCTGCTCCCACGAGAAGCAGAGAGGTTTCAATCGGAGCATTGAGGGCAAGACTGCGAACGATTTGAAGAAACACAAGACTTCCTGCAAGAACGGCCCATGACACCCATCCCGGACGGGTCGGGATGAGCTGCGTTGTGTTTGCTCTAACCGCGAAGTATCCGAGGGGGAATGTGAAGGCAGAGTACAAGGGCCACGCAAACTGTTGTCCCAAAAGGCCGATGAGCCTGTCAATCGATGCATTCCTGTATCGCTCCCGCCTGCGTTCGACTTCGATTCCATTCACGTATGACGTTTCCAAACCATCATCGTAGCTGACCACAACGTGCTGCGGGACCGGTCCCGATACCCGGTTCTTGAAGCCTGCCACCGGGACGGACCCTTCCTCCCCGTGAAAGGGTCCCAAGGAGAGGCTCACCTCCTGCTTCCACTCCGTGAGCGCGAGGGCTCCGCGTTCAGGGTTGGTCGAGTAGGACACAAGACGTGCAGTCCCCCAGTCCTTCAGATCTAAGGGCACAACCCAGGCCTCAACAGAAAAACGACGGTGGGCAAATAATCGGCCTGCGGAAGGACTCGCGACGGGCCGTGAGAAGAGACTCACGCGAGTGTCTCGCACTGCCAGCCCGTTCGGAGTCAGCCACTCGATCCTCGACAAATCCCTGATCCCAAGGTGGATCGGCACTACGGGGCCGTCGATGCCGGTTCCGGAGGCGTGACCGGTGCGAGAAAAATCATAACTGAAGCGCTGCCCCTCCTCGACCCGCGGCAAGCCCGATCTCCCATGTGGACCGGCAGCGAAGTTCGTCCTGACCTCCGCTTGGTGAAGCACACGGTTGTAGAGAGAAATGCGATAGATCTCTCCGCTCCACGACCTCTCTGGGACATCTTGGCTTCCAAGGTAGAGATCGAATTCAGAAGTCCACCCGGAAAAATCCTTGGCGAGAGGAAACGGAACGCCAAACAGAAGGACCAAGGCCAAGGCGTAACTGACAAGCGGAAGCACCGACGACGTTCCTGATCTGAAAGCGTAACGATCGGCTTGCCGAGGCGTGCAACTTAAGCAGCGAACCGCGTAACCGACCCCTCCGACGAATGCCCCCAGGGTATTTAAAACAATGTCACTGACCGAGGGATATCGGGGAAGCAGCACCTGCAAGCATTCAATCCCCACGCTCATCAGGCATGCCGACAAGGTGCCTAGCAGCAACCTCGTCGCCAACGGCCGCGTGACGACGGGAGGCAGCGACGGAAACAAGAAACCGAATGGCACGAATAGAAGGAGGTTGGTCCAAACGTCCCACGACATCACTGTCGATAAACCATCGAGTCCCTCGAATGTGTTCCGGATCTGAGTGAGGAGTGGTTCCGACCAATGAAGATGAAACGTAAACGGCGTCAGGGCAAAAAGCAGCAGGTATATGAGATAGACCCCGAACAGCACTCCTCCTCCGGCCCTGTCATGCTCCAAGATCAATCAACCAGCGACTCGACCGGGACCATGCTCTGCGTCACGCCTGGCTCAACGCCGAACCTCCCATGCCACCCATCAGACCAATCCTGCATGGGCGACAGCCTGTCCGCAAACAATTCACGCTGAACCATGATGGCGTACCAATCCGGGAGTCGCCTCCTCCGTGGTATCGTCAGCCCAGAACGTTCCTATCCACGCCAGAAATACAATCGTAATCCCGTACACGAGGTAGCTGAATACCCGGTGGTCCGTGCCATCAGCCAGTCCCACAAAGTCGAAGAAAATGATACTGAAGGCCCTGACCCCGTTGGCTAGTATCAAGAAGACACCGCACACAACCAGGAACGCTGCACGCCGCAGCACCCGGCCATACACCATCGCCGCATACATGTACGCCAATGCAAGCCCCGGGATTACATATCGCAGGCCGGCGCAATCCGTTGCCACTTCCCACTGTTGCGATGGGAGGGTTAAGAGGTACCCCTCGCGGAGCAAGGGCACGCCAACGGCATTCAACGTCACTTCCAGAAATGCGGCCGTGAAGTCCTGCAACCATCCCTCAGCTGCTGTCCCGATCGGCAAGGCAAAAACCAGCAACCCGAGCGGGAAACACAGAATACGAAACGTAGCGGTTCCGCACAGGGTCCAAAGGAGCGCCGGGAGCATGGCGACCAGGGAGACCTGTTGCCGAAACACATCTTCTCCGGTGTACGCCTCCCACCAGCTCCAGGCCAGGAACGTAAACATGCTTGCCCCGAGCGCGCTGCGAACCGGCAGAATTCCTATCAGACGTTCACGATAGAACCAGAGAAGATAGATTGTGGCGGGCAGTATAAAGAACCCGTGCCTAAACGTTCTCGATGCTATCCAGGCGTCAACCAGTGTTTGAACCGTAGGCCAGCAGAGGACGAGAATGATGGTCCAGGCGAGGCTGATGCTCAGTACCATAGTGCCCGATGCGGGAAGCAGTCCTTTGCCGCACTGGAGATACCGTAATGCCGTCCTACCCCAATCAGCCTGCCCGTGGTACCCGGAAATATTCATGTTGTGCGGTGAAATAAAGAGGTGATGCCGGAATGGGAACGCGACAGATCGGGGAGCCGTCCGGCAACGGTACGTGAACCGGACGGCCTGGTGTTACCCCATGCTGCCGCTATGTGACCTGCTCAGTGAAAGTGCGTCGGCCGGCCGATCACACACCGGAGACCGGTAGAGCGGTCACCGACTCAAGTTACAAGCTACACTGTCTCAATAACTACATCCTGGAGCCAGGAAACCAGCCCCGTTTCCTGAGCTTTGGACCGATCCAGGCCAGAGCAGCGAAGCCCAACCCGGACAACACTTCCGTAGCCGGGATGGGCACAGTCCGCACATAGCCATTGCCATAGCTACCCCAATTGCCGAAGTTACCATTATTCCAGAAATTCCAGAAATTTCCGTAGTTGGTATTGCCCGCCTGGGCGAAGCCCGCAGTGAACATCATGCACATACCGGTGAGAATTCCAATTCGAAGCCAAAACATACCGACCTCCTCTTATTTCTTTACTTCGTCATCCGACTGAAGTCGCAGCATCCTTAGGGTAACACCTCTACCCTACCCGGCTCTGATCACTATTGCGCGTGTTCACAGAATTGTGCGGACAAGTGAACGAAACAAAACAGAGCACTACGGACTATTGAGTGGCGTCATCACCGCATGATATCGACCAATGCAGGGCATCCATGGCAGGATGGGAAGCCGCTACGGCAGGGAGCCGTCCAGCGGGAGAGTCGGAGCCGGACGGCCCGGTGATACCCCCCCGGCTGCCACCAACCAACCCAGTTGCGGTGGCGGATGTGTTAGCTACGCCAGCCGGGCAAACCCGTGAGGCCGACGCCGAAATGTCATCGGACGTGATGACCCGATCGCGTCGCCGCAACAGGAATCATCAAGCCACCGACGAGTATCTCCGTTTCCTGATCTTCGGTCCGATCCATACCAGAGCAGCGAAGCCCAGCCCGAAGAACACCTCCGTTGAGGGTATTGGAACAGCACGGACAAGTCCAGGTGGCGTAAATGGTGGCCCCACTGGTGTCGGAAATGAGGGATCTGCCATTGCCAAACCGGCAGTTAATATCGTGTACAGGCCCGTGAGAATTCCAATTCGAAGACCAGACATAGAGTCCTCCTTTATTGAATGAGTTATGCACGACTGCCATGGGGATAACATCCCTCTTTTACTCCGAGTTCCAGATATGAGATACGAGACTGATGCGGTCGTTACCGGAACAAGACAACACTCAGATCCCGATGAGAACAATCGAGCCGTCACCTGATCACGGAACCTTTTGCATAAGGACCGGTGAACCTATCTGCGGTGGCCGCCCGACGGTGCCGTGAGGACTTCACGATCCTCGTGGCTCTCCGCCGGTCCAGGCCATTTGACTGGGGAACGGGGTCGATCCGCGATGGTCTCCAACCGGCCGGCAATCCGTTGGCGCCAACCAACCACCTGTTTCGTCAGGCTGCGGAGGGACGCCAATCCCGGATACTTTGACTTCCGCAACCAGGGAACCATGATTTCACAACCGCCAAATTTCCGTTTGTATTCACCTCCTCCTCCCATGTCATACCGGTGGATCCCCCTCGCCTTCCAATACTGCATGGCGTGCCACTGAACGGCTTCATTCGGACGATAGCCCAACGTCTCTCTCCAACTGGCGCCACCCCAAAAATACATGGTGGTATTCATTGCCGGGAAAATCCCGGTGGCGATACATCGGCCTTGAGGGTCCCGTGCGCGCAGAAGGAGCAGCCGGCCCGTATCCGACAGACAGGTGATCAATTCGCGGACTCGCTCCACACCATAAGTCGGCACTAGGGATCGCTTTTGGAACACCACTTGAAGCTGCGCATAATACTCATCGGCAAAGGCGGCATCGTGCGCCTCTTCGATGATGACTCCGCTCTTTTCCGCTCGCCGGATACAGCGCCGGCAGGCGCTCGCCATGTTGGAAAAGAGCTGGTCCAGGTTCTGAGTCAGATCGATTTCGAACCCTCCGAACTGCCGATACTCAAATCCGAGGCCGTCGGCATCCTCGATCAGCAGATTGCGGTCCATCATTTCCATATGGACGCACCCCAACCGCTCGAATGCCAATCCCTGGAGCGCTTCCAGCGCGGAACGCCGCGAAACGCCCGGGAGAAGGTTCATCCCCATATAAGAAGTCGTCCAACCGGGCAGGGGGCTGCCGAGAATCCTGAGGCCGAACCGTTTCACGATCAGCCCACTGAAGTAGCCCAACGTCCGGGCTCCCTCACGGAGGCGGGCAAAAATAGGCTCTGCCCCCTGAGTCTTGGTGACGAATGCAAGCCAGGCCGGCGACTGGAAAATCGTCCGGTCCTCGAACGTGCCCAGGATTGTTTCCCAGTCTTGAAACGGCAGGTCGACTTTTTCAAAAGTAGGACTCATCGGCCCACATCCTCTAGGTATCGGACGTTATTTTCCGTGCTGCGGGTCCCCGCGACAGTGTGGCCAATGATCGGTGCGGCCCCCGGCGAATGACCAGGAAATCCCACAGACCGCGCAGGAAGCCAATCCCGTAGCTCACATGGTAGGTCGCGAATACTACAGGGAGAACAGGAAGGAGTGTCCACCCGCGCTTAGCGGCCGTGACAAGGGACGCTCCGAGAGTCCCGGCGGCATAGAGGGCGGCCACGGCGCCCAAGCCCCAGATAGCCGGACGCCACCACAAGGAGAGCAGCAACAACCCCGCCAAGGACAAGAGAAACAGACCGGGAATCACATGGCGGATCGAAGCTGGAAGTCGATGCTTCTGGATGACGCGGACTTTCCAATATCCATACTGGCAGTACTGTCGAAACAGATCCCGAAGCGACCCCCTCGGCCGGTACCAGCTCTTGATGCGTGGTGACTGCCAGATTTTTCCGCCTGAACGGATGAGCCGGAGGTTGAACTCGTCGTCCTGATTGCGGACCAACTCTTCATCAAAGAGACCGATCTCCGAGAACACCCTGCGTGGCCAGCATCCGTAGGGAACGGTATCGACAAATCCTTCGTAATCGGGATTGTGAAATCGTGCTCCCCCCACGGCGAACGGAGAGTGATAGGCGGCTGAAATGGCTCTTTGGAAATAACCTTCTCCGGCCGTCAGTGCCGGGCCCCCGACGTTGTCGGCGCCGGTTTCCTGAAGTGCAGTGATGCACTGCCGGATATAGTCAGGAGCATAGAGTGTGTGCGCGTCCATGCGAACGATGATCGCGCCTCGAGCGACCTCCAAAGCCGCGTTCAATCCACTGGACACGATCCGTCCGGAGTTATCGATGACCCTGAGGCGCGCGTCGTTCCGGGCCATTTGCGTAAGAACCTCGCGCGTGTTGTCCGTTGAGAGGCCGTCTGCGACGATCAACTCCATTCCCCCCCCCACCGGGTGTTGTTGAAGAATCGAGCTCACGCAATCGGCGATCATCTCCTCCTCGTTCCGGCAAGGGACGATCACTGACACCTCGATCGGAGAATTTTGGGTTGACTTCTCAAGTGGCATGTGGAAAAAAAAGATACGTTACGTGAGCATGCACCCACGCCAACAAGGTACCGACTGATGTCTTGAGTAGCTGCCAGCCGCTGCGCGGTTTCGTTTGAACAGATGTTTGAGAGATAACCGGAGACACTCCCGCGTACATAATTTGCCAGTCAGAAAACCCCAAGATGACAATACTTTACCCGCATCGTAGTGTTCCCTGAGAGAAACTCCATACAGTTCTCCATTGCCCTATTCACATAAAGCAATGAAAGAACTTGATACTGTCACTGGCATGTAACTGGCATTTCCCAACTCTGCTTGCGCCGCCCCAATATTCCCGAATGGTTCCAGTACATCCATAAGTTGAAAGTAGCAAGAATTGTAAAAGGCTCGTCTCTCAGGAAGGAACACCAATGGAAAAATTCTTCAAGACATTCAAGGCAGTTACCTTGATTTCGCTCACATTTGCCTTGTACTCCCCAACAACCGGTCTGTCCCAAACCACTTCAATTGCTGGCTTTAGAGTTGTCACTTCACCAAGCACGGTGAAACCCGGTGAGAATATTACATTCTCCTGGCAGGCCCCCAGCAACCACTCGACCAGGGATTGGGTGGGGCTCTTCTTGAACTTTCAGTCCTCGAACGGGGCTACAACCGTGAAGTTAAAATATGTTCCCAGCGGAACCAGTGGTTTTATAACCATGACGGCTCCCGCTACCCAAAATGGTTTGACCTACCAGCTTCGTTATTTTTTGAATGACGGCTGGACCGAAGCGGCCAGAAGCAACCTCATCGCAGTATCCTCAACAGCGACCACTACGAGCGCTACCCCCCCTCCTCCGCCACCC
>WIAF01000020.1 GCA_014055465.1 Nitrospira sp. CR1.1 | reverse complement strand
GAACAGGTCTGACAGGCCAAACAGCGATTGATGTTGAACACAAAGGCAAACTGCCACTTCGGATGCCGCTCCTCGTAGGGATACAGCATCTTCCGTCCCAGTTGCCAGTTATAGACTTCTGGCATTGACTTGCTCCTTTCAGTCGCAACTCGTCGTTCGCCAGTCGTGAAGCGCCGTTCGCGAGCGACGCTTCACGAGCGAAACGAGTCACGCTAGACTTTAATCTTGATATGTTCGCCTTTGAGCCACTTGGTCATGAACTCGTTTTCCTGGCCCGGCGTAAAGCCGGTCCGGACTGGTTCCCACGGCCCACGGGCTCCGATGCCGCCGTCTTCCGCCTTGGTGATGCGGATCAAGCATTCCTTCGGGACCGTGTTGACTGCATGGTGATCGATTTCGAATCCCCATTTAAACTTCAACGCATTCGCCTGCTTGCCCGGCAATGAATCGGTTTGATGCATCGGCATGAGCCAGCTCCTGGTAAATGATTGTTGCGCGCCGTACCGGAAGTTGGCCTGATAGCCGGTGTCCACCGCGATGGCGCGTCCGTCCGGCCGCGTCTCGTGGCCCTTCACCGACTTGGCTGTCGAGACGTAGGGCGCATGCTTCGCCATCGTGACGTGGTAGGGATATGAAGGGTTGTATTTCGCCCGGATCATCAATCGCGCAACCTTATAAAACGGATCCGAGGGCTTCCAGCCACGATAGGGCCGGTCCACCGGGTTGCCGTCCACATAACAATAATCGCCGTCATTAATGCCGCGGTCTTTCGCGGCCTGCGGATTGATATGGATCTGGTGCTCGCCGACGCCTGGCGTCCGTTTGTCCATGCGGTACGGATCGCCGAAGTTCGACTCATAAATCTGCACCCAGTCGTTCACCGACCATTGGCTATGCACCCGGTGCCGGGTCTTGGGCGTGACGCAGTAGAACTGGTAGCCCTTTTCCCACAACGGATTGGCATGCTGCTTGATCTCCGCCCACGGCAACTTGATGTTCCGCACCGTCTTATCGTCATGGTGCTGCGCGGTGACCGGAATCCCGTAGTCGTCCGGCCTGACATAGGGATTGGTCGTCATGATGGCATTCGGCAGATAGGGGGTACACTCCGGGCCTTCCCGGTGGACGATGAAGTTTTCCCCGTATTCGATGGCCTCGGGCTCCACTCGATAGGTCTCCAGCCGACCGGATCGTGTCCAGTGCGGTTTCGACTCATTGGTCTCCTCCCAGAGCGGATGCCGCGGGTAGGTGCGACACATGACCATCCACCCCTTTTCCGACTTCAACATGACATCCGCGCTGTAGCCGAAGAAGGTGCTGGAGGCATCGAGAATACGTTGTACATAGATGTCCACGCGATTGTGATAGACAAACTTGTACGTATCCGCCATCCGTTGCTCGCCCGTCATCTCCTTGAGCTTCGCGGCTACACCCGAAAAGCTGTCGAGATCGTTTCGAGTGTCATACAAGGGGCGAATCCCGCCCTTCCAGATCTGCACCCAGGGATTGGACACCGTCGCGGTCATCTCCGGATAGGTGAACTCCATCCAGGAATTCACGGCAAATGCCACGTCGGCATGGTTGACGTCCGAGGTCATCTCGATGTCTTGCGTCACCAGCATCTCGATGTTCGGATCAACGTTCTTCACCATGTCGTAATGATGTTTCGCGTTGTTGAGGATGTTGACGTTCACCACCCAGCGAACCTTGCTGGGGCTTGGCATATGCGTCTTGCCCGTGAACACTTTCCGCCCGTACTTCGGCGTATTGATAATCAACGCATTGTCGCCATGATTCCAATACCCCGGCTCTTCTCCATAATAGTATTTGCGATACTTGATCTCCTTGCCGTGCACGTCATCCTTGAGGTTCAAGTTCCAGGGATCTTCCCCCAGGTAGACGCTCGCGCCCGCGCCGGACCAGGGCGCCGCCTGCCAAATACCGACCTTGTAGTTGCCGGACCAGGTGTGACACCCGGTGCCGAACTTGCCGATGTTACCGGTCAGCATCAAGACCAGCGCCGCCGCACGGCCCATCGATGTCATATGAAAATAGTGACAGACGCCTTCGCCATTGTGGATGGCCGCCGGCTTGACCGTGCCGTAATCTCGTGCCCATCGCACGACCAAGTCTTTTGGCGCTCGGTTCACTTGGTGCACGGTGTCGAGATCGTAGTCCTGAAGATGAATTTGATACAGCTGATAGATCGGTATCGCGTCGATCTCACGCCCATTGAGCAATTTGATCCGGTACGTCCCGGTCAATGCCGGATCAATGCCGCTCTCCGCGAGGTGCATGCCGACCTGCTCACGATGTATTGGAACGGGTTTCCCCTTCGCCAGGTCCCACACCATCATGCCGCCGAGCCGGCGAATCTGATCTTGGGTCAATCCTTGCATCCGTCCCGAGTACGATTTGCTGAAGTCGGGTATCTGATAGTCCTTCACCACCTCGAATGGATCCAGGTACTGCAGGGTGTCTGTCCGCACCAGCAGCGGCATGTCCGTAAAGCCCTTGATGAAATCGATGTCCTGATAGTTCTCGTCGAGAATAATTTTGGCGGCGCCGAGAAACAAGGTGCCGTCCGTTTCCGGACGGACCGGAATCCAGTAATCCGCACGACTTGCAGTCGGGTTATATTCCGGGGTGATCACCACGAGGCGTGCGCCGCGCTCGATGGACTCGAGCTTCCAGTGCGCTTCCGGCATTTTGTTCTCGACGAAGTTCTTGCCCCAGCTGGTGTTCAGCTTCGTGAACCGCATATCGGCGAGATCAACGTCGCAATTTTGTGTCCCGTTCCACCACGGCTGCGACGGGTCTTGATCACCATGCCAGGTGTAGTTGTTCCAATAGCGGCCGCCCTGCGCCTGGTCAGGGTTAACCTTTCGAATCCAACTATCCAATAACGGCAGGATACAATTGTTGAATCGGGTATTGGCATGTTTTCCCATCATGCCCAGAATCGGCATGCCGGCGCGGTGTTTGAACGTCCGTACGCCCGCGCCCTTCATCATTTCGATCATTTCCGGCGCATAGCCCTGCTCGCGGAGCCGACGGGCCCCGGCTTCCCCGCTGTAGCGCGTGCCGATGACGACCAAGCCCTTGGCCACATAGGTAAAGGCCGTATCCCAGGAGACGCGGACCATGTCGTCGAGGAAGCGGCTGTCGAACTTGTACTTGCGCTTCACATCGGGCGTTAGCTCAGGGGAGCCATCATCCATCCACTGCTTCCAGCCTTTCCGCATCAACGGCCCCTTCAAGCGATAGGGTCCGTACACGCGGCGGTGGAAGGTGAAGCCTTTCAAGCACATGCGCGGGTTATGCGCGAACGTCCCGCGGTTGCCATAGAGGTCTTCGTACGTCTGGTGGTCGTAGTTCTGTTCCACCCGCATCACGACGCCGTTCCGGACGAAGGCCCGGATGCGGCAGGCATGGGTATCGTTCGGAGAGCAGCACCAGGTAAAGGACGAGTCGTACCGATACTGGTCGTGATACACCCGCTCCCAGGATCGGTCCGGGTATTCGCCTAACGGATTGTCCACTTCGACCACGGGTTGTAAGGCGGTCAGCGCCAAGGCCTTATCGGCAACGGCTGCCACTGCGACCGTCCCTGCCGAGGCTTTCAAGAACTGTCTGCGGGATAACTGCATCATGCACACCTCCTCAAATGAAGACAGGACACAGGATCGGCGCCACACTGTATGACGCCGCACCTGACGGAACCATTGACCGGGGCAAGACGATGTACGCGCAACCCCCTTCCAGATTGGTGATTCGTTCGCCACACCCATGCCCGGTCATACGTCGGTGCGACGACGCGCAGCCCGCCGCGCGAAGAACCACGCTCTTCGGTTAAAAAAATCCGCGCAGAAAAAATCACGACGAGCCCTTGTGCATCGCGCGTGCCACGCAGGCCTCGCCAGGAGGATGTCGTGCATGTCGTTGAAAGACCGGTCTTTCAACGTGAGGGCTTTCAGGGAAGTTCCGGAAGAGAGGAATCAGCCACGACAAGGCGTGGTGAGCGGCCACGGCGCCACCACGATCAGTCGTGGCGCCAGACAGCGAATGGGAACTCAAGGGAGAGGCATGAGAGGGGACGCGAAGGAGAACGGTATCTAGTTGCGGGAGGGCCGACGAATGCCGAGCTTCTTCAATCGACTGCGGAGCGTACTTGGCGCAAGACCCAACTGTTCAGCCGCGCCGCCGGGCCCTTCGATTCGCCAATCAAGCAGGGTCAGGGCCTGAAGAATATGGCGGCGCTCTTCGTCCACCAACGTCCGGCGCGGACTCGATTCGGGGGCGGCGGGCAGATTCATCATGGCCGGGTCGATGCGCAACCAGCGATCGTGGCAGAGGATCAATCCCCGCTCCACGAGGTTTTCGAGTTCCCGTACATTTCCCGGCCAGGCATAGTGCACCAGACGCTCCATCGATGGCGCGTCGAAATCTTCGCACGATCGTTTGAGGCGCCGGGCATGAAACCGGAGAAAATGCCGGGCGAGGATCGGGATGTCTTCCGGGCGTTCTCTGAGCGGCGGCATATGAATGGGAAACACATTCAGCCGATAGTACAGATCGCTACGGAATCGTCCCTGCTGAATCGCCTTGTCCAAATTGGCGTTCGTCGCCGCGATCACCCGCACATCGACCGGAATGGGTTTCGCGCTGCCGACTCGATCCACCAGCCCGTCTTGCAAGACACGCAACAGCTTCGCCTGCGCGTCGAGGGGCATTTCGCCGATCTCATCAAGGAACAACGTACCGCCGTCGGCCAGTTCAAATCGGCCGATACGCTGGTGATCCGCGCCGGTAAACGCGCCGCGTTCATGGCCGAATAATTCGCTTTCAATCAATCCGGCCGGGAGGGCGGCGCAGTTCAGCCGGACAAACGCCCGATCGCGCCGCAGGCTTCTCTCGTGAATGGTTCGCGCCAGGACCTCCTTGCCCGTTCCGGTTTCCCCGGTCACCATCACTGTCGCCGTTGTCGGGGCCGCCTGCCGCGCCAGCGTCAGCGCCGCTTCGAAGGCCCGGCTCCGGCCCGCGACCATGCCATAATCCTGGGTCGCTTTGAGCTCTTCATTCAGGTACACATTTTCCCGCGCAAGTTGTTCCCGTAGACGATTAATCTCCTCATAGGCATTGACGTGGGCAATCGCAAAGCCGATCTGGGTCGCCACCTGTTGGAGAAAATCCACATCGTCCGGATCGGGATGGCCGGCCTCGACGCTCCCGATATTCAAGGTGCCAAGGCAGGCTTCCTGCACGACCATGGGAAGGTTGATCATCCGCCCTAGCCCTTCCTGGGCATAACTTTCATCCTCGATGAAAAGCCGCTCCTCTCGGAGATAGGGCCGCACGTGCACCCGATGATGATCATAGACCCACCCCACCGCACTCTGTGCGCGCGGAATCATCGCATCACTTCGCAGCACGACTTTGGGCAGATTCGTCTCCACGGCGTAAAACCGGAAGGCGTCCGAGTGCAGATCGTAAACCGTGATTCCTGCCCGTTCCCAGCGAACCACTTTCGTTAACTGGTCCGTGATGGCGCGGAACAGGCTCTGCCGGTTTCGCTGGGAGTTCAGCACATTCGTGACCGACAAGAGAGTGCGATAGTTGAGCGTCACGTTCTGCACGGCATGCTTCTCCCGCCCAAGACTGGGACCGTTTGCAACCGTTGATCATGCGCTGTGGAACAAGACGCCGGCAGGAGAGACAACCACACACTCAACAAAGCGGGTACGCCTTGAATGCCGGTGTTGCTCGGAGCGCGTTGTTCATCATATGACGAGCCGACCGCGCATTCCAGACGAGGAGAGCAATCTTCATCGAAAAATAATCTGCGCTCGCCGCTGCCTGCGCTGCGGCGCCCGTAATGAACGTCTTGCCCCCAGGACATGACGACTAATGCCGGCCAATACCCGATGCGCGCCGCCCCTCATCCGCGCCAAACTCGGATTTCAGCTGCGACGGACGACGTCCCGCTTCAGGCCCCAATGATTTGGAATCGGGACCGACCGAAGGTGTAAGAGGGAAGGCGGTGGCCCCCAGATCAGGACTCCGCCGCGGCACAAACGAACTCGGACGCCGGTCATCCCGCTCGCGAGACCGATCAAACTTGGGAGACACCCTCCCTTCGCTCGGCGCCCTCTCCATGGCCTTCCGGGGAATCACCCGCTCGATGGCCCCCTCTTCTTCGAGAAGTGAATCGATGCCTTCCCCGGACTCATTGACCACCAGATTGGTCGCCATCACTTCTTCCGCCATGGACTCCGCCATGGGAAGCTCATCGGCATACACGTCCGTCTCATATTCGGCCGTGGACGGTGTGGCGAGCGACGTCCAGACGGATTGCCCAGACTCGCTGATGTTAATACTTGTCACGGTCGAGAGTCCGGGCCTGATCGGATGCTCCCGGAGCTCATCAGCCGGCAGCGCGATCCGCACCGGCACCCGTTCGACGATGTGAATGAAGTTTCCTGTGGAGTTGTCCGGTGGAAGCAAGGCGAACGCGCTTCCGCTGCCCGGGACGAGACCTTCGACGGTGCCGTGAAACGTTTGCTTGGACCCGTAGAGACTGACGCTCACCAAAGCCGGCTGCCCCGGGCGCACATGCTGCAGTTCCGTTTCACGCAGATTGGCCTCAACCCACAGATGATCCAGCGGAACAATCGTCATGAGCGAGGCGCCGGGCTGTACGCGATCGCCCACCTGAGCTTTTCGTTTGGCGACATAGCCCGATATGGGAGCGCGAATCTGTTGACGCGCATATTCCAGATGCGCTTCGATCAATTGATGTTTCGCCAGGTCGACGGACGGATGGGCCATCACGGTCGTCCCCCCGATCTGCGCATCGAGCGAGTCGAGCTCCGCCTGCGTTTCCCGCACCTCCGCTTCAAGACTCGCGATTTTGTCCGCCGTATTCTGCAAGATTTGTTTGGAGATGGCGCCGCTCGGAGAAGCCCGCTGATATCGCGCCATGTCGTGCTCAGCCAACTCCAAACGGGCGGTGCGCGATCGCAATTTCTCCGCCAGTTGTTTCCGGTTGATGAACAGCGCGGCGATCCGCCGGACCTCTTCGCCCAACCGTCCACGGGCCCTTCCCAATGCGGCATAGGCTTGATGTTCATCCAACCGAATGAGCAAGTCGCCGCGATTCACAAATTGTGTTTCCTCGGCCAGAACCTGCGTGACGATTCCGGACGCTTGCGCTGCGACCGGCACCAGGTTGCCGGTGACATAGGCATTGTCGGTCCGAACCCAAAACCGATCGTGGGTGTACCAGTACATGAGGTAGCCGACGGTCGCGATCAGGACCAGCCCCGCCACGACCAGTAGGCGTCGGTTCCGGCGTGCGCGAATGGCCTTCGGATGAATGCGATAGGAGCCCGCCGGCGGCGGCACGCCCGGCGATGGAGGAACCTGGGACGAATCTGCAGTGGTGGTCATAAATTTAGCTCGGGTTGTGTTGTGGTCGCTTTTCGATGTCCGGATTGTGATACCCGCCGCCCAGGGACTCGATCAGATCGACGGCGGCCACCAACTGATCGCTCTCCAGTGCTCTGAGAGCATATTCCTGTTCGAGCACGGGGTACCGATGACGCAGCACTTCGCGATCATCGTCCAGGCCGTTGACGAGCCGTACTTTCGCCAATTTCCAGTCTTCGCCCAGTGAGGCGACCAACCGTTTGTGGGAGGCCATGATCTCGTTGGTCGTCTGCCAAGCGCTCAAGCTGTCCGCGACTTCCCGCATCGCATCCAGCAGCGTATCGTTGTAGAGTTCCACCGCTGCATCGTATTCCGCGCGCTGCGCGCCCAATTCACCGCGCAACCGGCCGCCTTCAAACCAGGGCATCCGCAGGCCGGGCGCCAGACCATAGCTGAAGCTTTGACCGCTGAAGAGAAAATTCGCCAGCTTGTCGGTGCCCTTCGCTAAGGTCAAGGCATTAAATCCCACAAACCCCGTGAGATCGATGGTTGGATAAAACTGCGTGGTCGCCACCCTGACCAAACGCGAGGCGGCGTGCGCTCGGTACAAGGCGGCTGCCAAATCAGGGCGATGAACCAGCAGGCCGATTGACAAATGATCCGGCGCGGGAATCTGACGGGGAATATTCACCACGGGCTTGGCAAAGAGATGAGAGGCCTCGTCCGGCCCCTTGCCCGCTAACCGCGCCAGCAAATGCCGCTGCACATCCAATTGATCGCGGATGGCGGCTTGCCGCTTGAACGCCGCCTCGTAGTCGGCCACGGCGATTTTGAACGGCTGATCATTGTCGAGTCCGAGGCGAAACCGGGTTTCCGCAAGGGTCTTGAGATCGCGGCGGATGCCGACAATCGTCTTCACAATGCCGAGTTGCTGTTGAAGAGCCTGCCCACGGAAATAGGCGCGGGCAATACCGGTCGTTAATCGAAGCCGCACTTCGGCCAGTTCCGCCTCTTCGGCGGCCGCATGGCCCAGAGCCGCCTCGAGCATGGCTCTGTTCTTGCCCCAGAAATCGAATTCATACCGGAAGCTGAGCGGGTTGATGATGCCGTACATGATCTTGATCCCGGCCACTTCGGGATTCAGGGCGGCGAACACCCCATGTTGAGAGATGCGCTCATAGGTCAACGAGGCATCGGCTTCCAGGAACGGCAACAAGCGGGCGCCTTCCACCTTCACCAGCGACGTGGCCTGCCGCAACCGGGCAGACGCATGTTTCAGCCCGGGATTGTCCTTGAGCGCGGTTTCAATCAGCCCGCTCAGCTCGGGATTTCCGAACTGTTCCCACCAATGATCCTCTGGCCAATTCTGCAGCCGGCTTGTGACCTCGGCGAGCGTCTCGGCCATTTCCGGCGGTTCGAGATACTGTGCAGGAGGATCGCCTTTGGGAATCCAGGCGCAGCTCGCGAAGAGCAGCGCACAGCCTATCCCGAAACTGATTCGCACCCGGCGCACTGCCGTTGAACGCGATCTCATGGAACCTCCTCAATCAACTCCTCGGCGCGCCGCACGCGCAGATCGTCCGCAGGACGGGACGCGATGGGCACATGCGTCGGATGCGCGAACCAGACGAGAACGCCCAGTCCGATAAAGATAAAACTGGCCACGAGAAACGCATCGTTGAGGCCGAGTATCGCCGCTTCCTGCCGGATCACCAGGCCGAGCTTGGCCTGGGCTTCAGAGGGAGACAAACCAGCCGCCTGGAGCTTCGCTGCCAGTTGCCCCATCGGATCGTACGAGATCGACTGCCGGCCCCCGAAATGATCGGCTAAATGCAGTTGATGGAAATGAATGCGCCGGAACAGAACAATGCCTTGAAAGGTGATGCCAAATGCGCCGGCGGCGACCCGCAACAAATTGGCGACTTCCGCCGCACGCATGAGTAACGGACCCGAAAGGCCGTGCAAGGTCAGCACGGTGATCGGGGTGAAAAAGGAACCCAGAAAAATTCCTTCCACCACCATCGGCCAGAACAATTCTTCATACGAATGCGGGTCGTCGTACAATCCGATCCAGTAAAACGTCCAGGCAAAGCCGAGACAGTTGAGGCAGACCAACCAGCGCGCATCGACATATTTACACAGGTAATGCATGACGGCGATGATCGGGGCGCTCAGCAAGACCAAGGGCAGTAGCGCCAGGCCGGCCAACTTAGACGAATAGCCCAGAATGAGTTGAATCTGTACGATTAGAAGGGACAACAATCCCTGAACTGAGAAAAACCCGAGTGTCAGACTGATGACCCCAATGACAAAATTGCGATGCATGAACAGCCGGAGGTCCAGTGTCGGATGCCGCTCCCCGAGTTCCCAAATAATGAAACAGGGAAACGCGATGAGCAATACCACGGCGATGACTTGAAGGAACGGCGAGTCCAGCCAGTCGAAATCGTTGCCCATGTTGAGCAATGTTTGAAGTCCCAGTAACAGGACGGCCAGCAGCAGAAACCCGACCAGGTCGAAGCGAGCATACCGTCGATGGAATCCGCGGCCGTACAATAAGGCGCCCAACGTGCCGACAATCACTAGCGTGAGCACAAAATCCAGATAAAAAAGAAAGCGCCACCCGAGCATGTAGGCAATGTAGCCCCCCGCCGGCATCCCGATGGTGAAGGGGGTGATGCTGAAGAGCCCCCAGACGGTCAAGGCGACAGCCTTGAGCCGTTTGGGATATTCGTTGAGCAACATGGACTGGGCAATCGGCAGGGTGATACCGCCGGCAATACCTTGCACGATGCGCGCGGGAACGAATTGCGCAAGCGTTCGGCTGTCGCCGCACAGATAGGAGGCGACACTGTACACCATGAACGCGCCGATCAGGAGCCGGTAGTCGCCGATCCGTCCCGACAGGTACCGCGCAAGCGGAAACCCCAACGCCAGCCCGACCATGAAGTCGGTTTGCGCCCAGGTCAGAAAACTGGGCAGTACCCCGCCCAGATCCCCCGATACATGCGGCAACAAGGCGATGTACGAGCCGGCATTGAACAACACGACGATGTGCGACAAGCCGAGTACGGCGTTGAAGAGGACGAAGCGCCATCCGTGTAATCGCCTGAAATACACCGCACCCATGACTACGCGTCCTCACTTCTAATACGACGGTGAATATCCGGCCTGATCGCTCCCGGCGTTGACGGGCTGAGCCGGAGCCTGAGCTGCGGCCGGGGCCGTCGTCCGATGCGCCGCATAGATCGCCAGTCCCGTAAAGACCATGCCGCCAGCCAGATTCCCCAGCGTCACGGGAATCTGGTTCCAGAGCCACCAGGTGGAGAGGCTGATGTCCGCGCCGAGCATCATGCCGACCGGCATGAGAAACATATTGACCACGGCATGTTCGAACCCTTGCGAAAAGAACAAGAGGGTCGGGCCCCAGATCGCGACAAATTTCCCGGGCAACGACGTCGACATGTAGGCCGCGACAACGGCGAGACTGACCATCCAGTTACATAATATGCCTTTGGTGAATGCCGCGAGAAGCCCCGCGGAACCGTGTGAGGCGTAGTAGGTGGTTTTGGCTTGCGCAATCGCAATCAATTTATTGCCGACCGCATTGATCGGCGCATCGCCTGCCGTGGTCAACGCGATCGCGAACAACGCCGCATAGAGCACGCTTCCGAGGAGATTGCCCAGGAAGACCCACCCCCAATTCGCAAACACCTGAGACAGTCCGGCGTTTTTCTGGCCGTCGGCCGCGGCGACAGGGAGGAGCGCGAAGCTTCCCGTGATGATCTCCGCGCCGAGCAGAATAGCCAACGCCAGGCCGAACGGAAAGAGCAGACTTCCCAGGATCCAATAGCCGGTTTCGACGGCCACTGTGACGGCCATGCTCGTCCCGATCCCCAGATACGCACCGGCCAACATGCCGCGCAGCAATAGCTGGCGTGGTGGCAAACTCAACTTGAGGGCGCCACCGGCCAACATACTCTCCACCACGCCGTAGGGTTTCACATAGTCCATTGTCTCCTCCTTGTTCGGTCCGCCATTCCTTGCACTTCGCGCGATTCACCGACTCGGTCCCCGAGACCCGACAACAGTACCCTGAGCAAGGCGCATGCCTCGCGAAGAATCGCGTCGACGCGCGGACGTCGCTTCGACAGATGAGACTTCTTGCATCTACTAGCGGGCGTTTCACTGGTTTGCGCGATCAGGAAAGCAGCCTGCATCCGGGCGGGATCGCACGGGCGCACGGTGCGAAATCGCTCATTGCTCTACGGGAAGGCAGGGTTGGAGCGCCTGAGCGGAAGTCCAAGGTGTCCGCAGGCAAACCGAATGGTCATCGACCGGAGCGATCAATCAACACCACGATCAGGCGGCAAAGTTGCACAGTGGTGGGGGTGCAGACTACGATAGCGACGGAAAGTGAGCCTACCTTGAGTGATCTATTAAGCAACCTACCCATTGCCCGCAAGTTATTTCTTGCGTCGGTGATTCCCGCGCTCACCGTCCTGCTGCTCAGCATATTGACCTATCGCAGCGTCACCACGTTTTCCGACGACGAAGGCCAATTGAACGACATCTATTATTCCCAACGCCTGGCGTCAGAATACCTGCGCCTGATCGTCGATCTGGAAACGGGATTCCGGGGTTTTGTGCTGACGAGTCAGGAGCATTACCTGTTCCCCTATCGCACCGCGCAGGACCATGTCCTGAACATCGGCCGCACATTGGAAGCTCAGGTGTCGCAACAGGATGATCAACGCGCGCTCATTGCCTCCGTTCAGGAACTGGTCAGACAATTTATCAAGGAGAAGGAGCTGCTGATCGACGCCGTGAAGGCCGAGCATCCTAACGAGGCGCGAGAGTATATCGAGGAAGGCAAAGGGCGGGCGCTGATGTTGAAAATCCGGCAGGACATGGGCCGATTCGAACACCTGACGCAGACCGCCTTGAATACCAAACTGGCGAAGATCGGTCAGGATCGCGATACGATGCTGATGACCATCCTGGGCGGCGGGCTCTTTGCCTTGATCTGCATGGTGGCGGCCTTGCACCTCATCGCCCATTCCATCACCACACCGCTGGCCCGTCTGGCGACAGCGGTGGGAACGTCCGACCGGAATCCGATCCCGCAGGTTCCCGTCATGACGCGAACGGATGAAATCGGCAATCTGTCGCGTGTCATGCACGCCATGAGTTCGGCTATCCAGTCCCATATTGCCGCCTTGCAACAGTCGGAAGGCAACCTGCGCCAGCTCAACCAGGACTTGGCGGGTTCGGAAGCCAAGTATCGCAGCATCGTCGATCACGCGCCCTTCGGCATCTTCACCACCCGAGGGATGACGCTGGTCTTCAGCAATCGTTACAATAGCGTGCTCGCCGGACTCGATTCGACCGAAGAAAAAGATCCCGATGCCGTGCGGCGCGCCATTCATCCGGAGGATCGAGACCGGATCATTGCAGAATTCGCGCAAGCGGTGGCGGCTGGACAGTCGTACGAAACCGTCTTCCGGTTTCTCCATGCGGACGGCACGATCCGGAAAGTCTTGAGCCGGCGCATCCCGATTCGCGATCAATCGGGGCAGGTCGTTATGTATCAGGGATTCAACGTGGACATCACCGCACTCGACTTCATGCAAACCCGTTTGCGCCGCGCGGAGCGACTGGCAACCCTGGGACAGGTTGCAGCAGGCATTGCGCACGAGATCAGAAACCCGCTTGTTGGCATCGGTTCAACGACCTCTCTCTTGCTCGACGACACCGACGCCGCGGACCCGCGACGTCCCGATTTGGCAGTCATTCTACAGGAAACGAAACGTCTGGACCGGATCGTCAATCAGATCATCGACTATGCTCGTCCAAGGGAAATCGTGGCGTTCGCCTTCGACATGGCACAGCTAGTGCATGAAGTGATCAAGGTGTTAGATGACCCCCTGACGCGGAAACAGGCGGCCATTAGCCTTTTGGCTCCCGCCGCTCCGTATATGATCCAGGCCGACCGCGATCAATTTAAACAGGTGTTGCTCAATGTCCTGCAGAACGCGATCGAGGCCACTCCACAGGGCGAAACCATTACCGTGGCCCTGGTGGAACAGGCCCGCGGGGTGGAGCCGGGGCTTGAAATCACGGTGACGGATCGAGGCAGCGGGATCAGCCCAAGTCATCTGCCGCACGTATTCGAACCGTTTTTCACCAGCGGCAAACCGCGTGGCACCGGCTTGGGGTTGGCGATCTCCCGCAATATTCTCGACGCGCACGGAGGCGACATCGCGCTGGACAGTGAGGTGGGGCACGGCACCACCGTTCGCATATGGACGCCCGTGCAACAACAGCCGCAACGAATGCAGGAAGAAGGAGATCATGCAGGCCACGATTTACGTTACGGATGACGAACCGGCGATTCGCTCCGCCATCGTCAAACGCCTTTCTCGCCGACACCACACCGTGACCGGATTTGAATCCGGGGAAGACCTGGTCAGTGCCGTCACCCAGCAGGCTCCCGACCTGATTCTGCTGGACCTCAAAATGCCCGGCATGGGCGGCATCGACGCGCTCCGGAAAATCCGTCCGCTCGCTCCGCAGACCCTCGTCATTATGTTGACTGCCTACGGGACGGTGGAAAATGCGGTGGAAGCCATGCGGTTGGGCGCCTACGATTTTCTCATCAAGTCTGTCGATCTCTCAGGCGTCGATCCCGTTGTCGATCGCGCCCTGGAATTCCTCGCCTTGCGCCACCGGGTCGAATTTGCGCTCGAAGACCAGAACAGCGCCTACGTCTTGTCCAATATCGATGCGCGTAGTCCAGCCATGCAACTGCTCCTCGGCCAGGTTCGAGATGTAGCGGAAAACGCCAAATCAACGGTCTTGCTCCAAGGGGAAACGGGCAGCGGGAAGGAATTTCTCGCGCGGGTCATCCACTGTAACGGACCGCGCGCGGCCGGCCCGTTTGTGGCCGTCAACTGCACCGCCATTCCCAAGGAGCTGTTTGAAAGCGAGCTGTTCGGTTATGAGCGAGGCGCCTTTACCGGGGCCCACCAGCGAAAACGCGGCCTGCTGGAAAAGGCCGAAGGCGGCACGTTGTTTCTGGACGAAATCGGCGATCTAGATCCGGCCATGCAGGCCAAACTGCTGCGCGTGTTGCAAGAACGGACGTTCCGGCGCTTAGGCGGCACGGAGGATCTGTCGGTCGATTTTCGCCTCATGACCGCGACCAATCGCGACCTCAAGAAAGACACGGCCCGCGGCACCTTCCGTGAGGACCTGTTCTTCCGCCTGAACGTCGTCACCTTTGAGCTCCCGCCGCTGCGGGTGCGCGCGGAAGACATTCTTCCGCTCTGCATGCAAGCGATATTGCGCTTCGGGAAGGAATTCGGGAAAGACGTCGTCGACATCGACCCCGACGCCAAAGAACTGCTGCAGCGGTACAGCTACCCCGGCAACATTCGTGAACTGCACAATATCATCGAACGGGCCATGATTCTCTGTCACGACAAAACCCTGACCGCCGGCTCTCTCCCGCGCGAGCTTCGCGACCAGGCGTCGACACATGTGGCGGTGGCCATGGCCCAAGGTGAACATCCCTCGCTTCGCATTGAGATGGTGCTGGGTCAGCAGACATTGGCGGATATCGAGTCGGCGCTGATCGAGGAAGTCGTGCGTCTGTCGGACCACAACAAAACGTTGGCCGCCAAGCATCTGGGATTGACCCGTTTCGCCCTGGACCGGCGGCTGAAAAAGCAGATGGAGCATGAGTAGCCCGACGACGGTGCGTCGGGCGTGCTGCCATTGAACCGATAGAGCCGGACATGGATAATGGGAAGCAGCAGGTCCGGAATGCGTGATCACACACAACCCATTCTCGCCGTCATCATCGGACTGAGCGGCGCGCTATTCGCCGTTGATCTGTTTCTGCCCCTCGGCATCGCCGTCGGAGCGCTGTATGCGGGGATCGTCATCCTGGCCGCCGCCTCGTCCAATCCGCGGTTGCCGTTCCTCACCGCGATAGCCGCCACACCACTGATTATTGCCGGCGCGGCGTTAGGCCCTCAGCACGAGTCGATTCCCCTGTGGGTGGGTGTCGGCAATCGCTTCTTCAGCCTGATCATCGTCTGGATCTCGGCAATGCTCCTGCAACAGCGCCAGCGGGCAGAGATTGAATTGCGCGAGGCCAAGAATGAGTTGGAGGGGCGAGTCAATGCCCGGACGAAGGAACTGGCCGACGTCAACCACAGTCTGTTGCAGGAAATATCCGGACACATCCAGACAGAAGGATTTCTCCGCAACAGCGAACAGGCCCTCGCGACAAGCCGGCAGGAACTCCGCGACCTCGCGGCCCGCCTCCTGACAGTCCAGGAAGACGAACGCCGGCGCATCTCGAGAGATCTTCACGATGATATCAACCAGCGTCTCGCCATGCTGGTTGTTCAAGCCGAATCATTGGAAGCCAATCTTCCCGCCTCCGCCGTCGGCTGCAGCAAAGAACTCCGTTCGATTCAGGACCGGCTCACTGAGCTCTCCGACGACGTTCGCCATCTGGCCTATCAGTTCCATCCGTCCATACTGGACGATCTGGGACTTCCCGTGGCGTTGCAGCGGCTCATCGATGAGTGCGCGGTCCGCTCGAATCTTGCCATCTCGCTCGACATCCCTGTGTCACCGAAGGCCATTCCCCAGACGGTGTCCACCTGTCTCTATCGCATCGCCCAGGAATGCCTCGCCAATATCGTGAAACATGCCCAGGCCTCTCAGGCATGCGTCTCCCTGGCATCGACCGCTGACGGGATCACCCTCACCGTCCAGGATGACGGCGTCGGATTCGATACGCAGCAGGTGGTCGACAATCCACGAGGCCTCGGCCTGGTGAGTATGGCGGAACGCGTGCGCCTGGTTCATGGCAGTGTGACCATCGACTCGATCCCTCAGCAAGGCACCCGTCTCTCAATCCATGTTCCCCGCACGGAGGTTTCCGTATGACTACGCCACCTCGAGTACTACTGGCCGACGACCATACCCTGGTGCTGGAAGGATTCCGGAGAATCGTTGAACAACGCTGCGAAGTCGTGGGAGCCGTCGAAGACGGCCGAGCGCTGCTTGAAGCCGCTGTGCAGCTGCGTCCCGACCTCATTCTGCTCGACATTTCCATGCCGTTGTTGAACGGGGTCGATGCGGGCCGCCAACTCAAAAAATTACTCCCCGACGTGCGGCTGATCTTCGTGACGATGCATGCCGATCCAGCGTATGTGAGCGAAGCATTCAAAGCCGGCGCCTCCGCGTATCTCCTGAAACGATCCGCCGCCAGAGAGCTGGACCAGGCCATCGATGCGGTCTTGAAGGGACAGTATTTTGTGACCTCGCTCCTGACGCGAGATATTATGAGCGGTCTGTCTGGGGGGCAATCCGGCCTCTTCGCGCAACGGCAGGAATTGACACCGCGCCAACGCGAAGTGTTGCAGCTCATTGCCGAAGGACGGACCATTAAAGAAATCGCTGCGCTCTTAAATATCTCCCCGAAAACCGTGGAGTTTCACAAGGCGCAGATCATCTTTCACCTCAATCTCAGGACCACAGCTGAGTTGACGAAATACGCGCTCGCCCACGGCCTGACATCCGCCTAGCGACAGCCTCTTCGAAGTCCCGCCACTTCGAACCCGTCGCAGCCGGCGCTTCCGCCATCAACCTAGGACATCACCTAGTTGTCAGTCTGCGCGACATTCGCTAAGGTAGTACCACTTGGCGAAGCTGGACTACACGCGGGTCCGCCGGCCCCCGAAGCTTCTGCAGGAGAACGGGACCATGAGCCCCACAGCCACACGATGTCAATTCTGCTGGCGGGTTGAAGACAAGCGGGCTGGCGGGAGCGATTCGGCGGCATGGTCTGATCTGCCGACCTTCATCCAGAAACACAACCTGGCTTCTCACGATCTCAGTTTTGCCGACGGATATTGTCCGCAGTGCACGCAACTCTATGGGCGCCTCACGCAAGACCATCCGTAGATGGTGACGCGCGCCGGGCGGGAAAGAAGGATCGTTTTATCAATGAAACATAACCCAGAGAGTCGTTCGAGGTGGCGCTATTGTCGATCAACTGATTGCGCAACAGATTCCGAGCCGTGGAATGCCGGCTCCTCTACCGATGCGGGCACACTCAACGCTGACCGATCGAGAGCATTCCCGAATCGCATTGCCGGCCGGCAGAGGAGAGGAGTTTCTTGCGCCCGCCCCCAACCACAAGCACGCTGTCGGTGGCACGGAGCGCGTCATCCGGACCGACGCGCCGGGTAGTGTTGACGCCAGGTCAGCTCCGTAGGTCACACAGTACTGGACTCGCTAGAGTGCGAGTCATCGGGAGTCCCCTCCTATCGCCACACAGGCTGTTTGCTCGCTGGAACCACTGACCTGGCCTCCGCTCTCCGCTGAATCCCTCACATCACGCGGCGATTGTTAGACTTCAGGCCTTCAAGCTGATACGGTAGTTAATTCAGCGGCCGTAGGCAGCGAGTGCGGAGCTGCCACGGCTGATGGCGCAAGTCGGTGCGGAGGAAGACATGTCGAGCACGAAACACACTCACCGATACCGAAGGGCTCAGACCCGGCAGAAACAGGAAGGCTGCGGCATCGCCACGAACAGGCAGTCATCAGTGCACACGGGATTCGGTCAGATTCGGTTCACAAAAGGAAGGGCCGATCTTTTGCCCGCGTCCCTCATCCGCCACATGGCCATCACTTGTGTGGTGATGGGGCTGTCCGTGATGGCCTGGCCCTGCGCGGTTCCAGGTTGGGCGGCCTCCCCTTCGACCATGCCGTCCGCTACGACCGAACCGGTCTACTCCATGGCCACCGTGTTGGACCTGGCATTGTCGCGCAACCCTACCGTGGCGAGCGCGGAAGGGACCATCGAACAACACCGCGGGCAACAGGTCGCCGCCCATACCTACATCAATCCCTCCGTCAACGCGAATAGCGGCCGCGGCAAAATGAGGGACCTGGGCTTGTTCGATCCGGCGGTGCGTGAATCGCTCACTGAGTTTAACCTGAGCGTGGGGCAGCCGATCGAATGGCCGTCCAAACGCGCCGCGCGCCAACGCGCCACAGAAGCAGGCGTCGCCAGCGCTTCAGCCGGATTGGCGGAAACCCGGCTGAATCTGATCGCCGACGTCAAAGTCGCGTTCTACGATCTACTCCTGGCCCAACGCGATCTCACACTCGCGCAACAAAACCTGGCGACCATCGAAGACGTGCATCGGGCCGTCACCACACGGGTGCGGTTGGGAGAAAGTCCGCAGTTCGAAGCGATTCGCTCTGAAGTGGAAGTGCTCAAGGCTAAGCAATCGCTCACAAGGGCCAACAACCGCCTGCGCGTCGGCCGAGTGATGCTTGATACGCTTACGGCCGGTTCCCTCGGCCACAGCTATGCCATCGACGGCCAATTACACCGAATCGGCCCCGGCTTCGGCATCGACATCCTCACCGAACGCGCGCTGGCGGACCATCCCACGATCATGCGGTTGCGAAAGACCGTCGAGCAGGCCGACCATAGTCTGGAGTTCGAACGGCAGGCCCGCGTGCCGAACATCACCATCGGGGGCAGCTACTGGCGGGAAATCGGGCGAGAAGCGTTTACCGGCGGGGTCTCATTTCCAACCCCCGTGTGGGATCGCCGGCAAGGGGAGATCATTTCGGCCTTCGGGAGTAAGCGGAAGGGCGAGGCCGAATTTCTTCGGGCGCGCAATGAACTCATCCGGAATATCAGCCAGCATTTTCAGGATGCAAAAACGACGGCGGATTTGATTGAGGTCTATGAAAAGGGACTCCTGCGCCAGGCTGAGGAAGCTCTCCGAATCGCCAAGTTTAGTTTTCAACAAGGCGCCTCGAGTCTCATCGAAGTCCTGGACGCCCAACGTGTGCAGCGCCAGATTTTGCTGGACTATGCCCAGGCTCAATTTGATCTTTCAATATCGCTCGCTCTGTTGGAGCGAGCGGTGGGAGGCACGCTGTAATGGCCGCGGTTGGTCCTGATCGCCACACTCGCATTTCGTTGCTTCAACCCACACGGAGAAGGACCCTCGCGGGCGCGCTCCTCCTCATGATGCTGCACGCCGTGTCAGGATGCGATGGCCCACCCCCGAACGCCACGGGCGCAAATCCGCCTGTCGCCCCCGCCGAAAGCGGTCTGATTCGCTTGACGGCCGACAAAGTGAAATCAGCGGGCATCACCGTGCAACCGCTCACGCGCGGAGAGTTCCGGACCTTTCGGGATTTTCCCGGGACGGTGGAACCTAACGAACATGCGCTCGCCGAAATTACGACTCTCGTTCGCGGCCGCGTCATTGATGTGTATGCGGATCTTGGCCGGGAAGTGAAAGGCGGCACCCTTTTGGCGCTCCTTTACAGCAGCGAGCTGGGCATGGCGCAGTCCGCCTACCTCAAGGCGACGGCCAAATTGAATGTCGCCGATCGGGCCTTTCGTCGGGCGGAACTGCTCTTGAAGGAAAAGGTCATCGGTCTGGCGGAATCCCAGCGGCGTGAAGGAGAAATGATCAGTCTCCGAGCCGAACAACGGGAAACACGCGATCGGTTGCTTCTCCTCGGCCTGACCGAGGAAGACTTGCGACATTTGGATCGGAATCACACCATCCGCTCCCATGTTCCGGTGGTGGCCCCTTTCGACGGCCGTATCATCGCGAGGAATCTGACCAAGGGAGAAGTCGTGGAAACGACGGAAAAACTCTTTGTCGTCGCCGACCTCTCTGAAGTGTGGGTGACCGCGAAAGTTCCTGAAAAGGACATTCCGTACATCCGGACCGACCAGACCGGTACGGGCCAACTGGTCGAAGTGCATGTCTCGGCCTACCCCGACCAGACATTCCAGGGAAGTATCACCTATGTCGGCGATGTGCTTGATCCCGCCACCCGCACGATGCGGCTCCGCCTTGAACTGCCGAACCCGCAGCGGAAACTGAAGCCCGAAATGTACGCCACGGTCCGTGTTTATTCCGATCCGGAACCGAACATGTTGCTCATCCCGGAATCGGCTATCCAGCGCGACCGGGATCGCCCGTTCGTTTTCGTTCAGCGCGAGCCGGGGGTTTTCGAAATACGGCCCGTTCAGCTCGGCGATTCGAATGGGAAAGAAATCAAGGTGCTCGGCGGCGTCGAAGACCAGGAGGCGGTCGTCGTGACAGGATCCTACGTGCTCAAATCCGAGTTATTGGGATCGCAGATCTGACGACATGGTAGCGTCTCTGCTGCAGCTGGCTCTCCGCCAACGTGTCCTGGTCGTCGTCGTCGCCATCGCGCTCGCCCTGGGCGGACTCTATGCTTTCGAGACGATCCCGATCGATGCCTTTCCCGACGTCACGACGGTTCTGGTTCAGGTCGTCACCAAAGCGCCGGGACTCTCCCCGGAAGAGATCGAACGTTTCGTCACCTTTCCCCTTGAACTCCAGCTCACCGGCGCCCCCGGCCTTGTCGAGGTGCGCTCGCTCTCCAAGGTCGGCCTCTCGATGATCGACGTCATCTTCGAAGACTCCGTCGATATTTATTTGGCGCGACAGGTCGTGCTGGAGCGTGTGCTGGAAGTACAAGACCAACTCCCCCCCGGTTCCCTGTCTCAATTGGTCCCCAACACCACCGGTCTCGGCGAAGTATTCCAGTATGTTCTCAAGGGCCCCCAGGACGACACGACCGGCGTGCAGATTCCGGAATCCGAGCTGATGTATCGGCGCACGCTTCAGGACTGGCTGATCCGTCCGCTGCTCAAGGGACTCCCGGATGTCGTGGACGTGAACTCGTTGGGAGGCTTCGTCAAACAGTACCAGGTCATGGTGGATCCCGGCCTTCTGCGGAAATACAACCTGGCGTTGCACGATGTCTTCACGGCAGTCGAACAGAACAATGCCAATGCGGGCGGAAACATTCTGGAGAAAAATTCCGAGCGCTATATCGTTCGAGGCGTCGGGCTCATCAAGACCGTGGCGGATGTCGAGCAGATCGTCGTGAAAGAAGTCGGCGGCACGCCGGTCTATATCCGCGACGTCGCCGAAGTGCGCATCGGCAGCGCGATTCGCCATGGCGCGGCAGTGATCAACGGCCAACAGGAAACCGTGACCGGAATCGTGCTCATGCTCCGCGGGGGGAACGCGCGGGAGGTGGTTCAAGCCGTCAAAACGAAAATTGACGAGATCCACGCGCACAAATTGCTCCCCGACGGACTCCGCATCGTGCCGTTTTACGACCGGATTGAGTTGATCACCGCCGCACTCGGCACCGTATATAAGGCGTTGCTGGAAGGCATGCTCCTCGTCGTCGTCGTCCTGTTTCTTTTCCTCGGCAATGTCCGGAGCGCCCTCATCGTCACGGCGACTCTGCTGTTGACCCCGCTCGCAACCTTCATCGTCATGGACCGCGTGGGGCTGACCGCCAATCTCATGTCGCTGGGAGGATTGGTCATCGCCATCGGCATGATGGTCGACGGCTCCGTGGTCGTGGTCGAAAACATTTACCGGCATTTATCGGAACACCGGAACTCGCAGGGAGGAACCGTGACGACGATCCTGCGGGCTGCGATGGAAGTGGGACAGCCGGTCGTCTTCGGTATCCTGATCATCATCATTGTCTTCTTCCCCATCCTCTCGCTCCAGGGCATGGAGGGGAAGATGTTTCAGCCATTGGCCTATACGATCATCATCGCGCTCCTGATTTCCCTGCTCCTCTCCCTCACTCTGTCGCCGGTGCTCTGTTCCCTGGTGCTCAAGGATGCCCGGGAGGAAGATACGCTGCTGTTGCGTTGGATCAAGCGCGCGTACATGCCGGCTCTCGGCTGGGCGCTTGGTCATCGCATGTTGGTCCTTGGGTCGGCATTGGTGCTGTTAGCCGCCAGTCTGGCGCTGTTTCCCTTTCTCGGCGGTGAGTTCATTCCGATCCTCAACGAAGGCTCGGTCTCACCGCAGACGATCCGTCTGCCCGGTATCTCGCTGGAAAAATCCATCGAGATCGAGAAGGAGATGCAGCGGGCGATCCTGGAGTTCCCGGAAGCCCGGATGGTGGTTTCCAAAATCGGGCGCACCGAACTGGGTAACGACCCCCAAGAACCCAATTCCAGCGATCCGGTCGTGTCGCTCGTTCCTATGGATGAATGGAAAACCGCCACCACCAAAGCCGAATTGGATGACGCTATCCGGCGCCGGCTCCAACGTATTCCTGGGGCGAATTTCCTGATCAGTCAGCCGATTCAGCAACGGGTCGACGAGCTGGTCTCCGGAGTCCGGTCTGAAGCGACCGTGAAGGTCCTTGGCGAGGACCTGGACGTCTTGCGCGGCACGGCCGATAAAATCCAGGCCATCATGAGCGGCATCGAGGGCGTGAAGGACGTGCGGGTGGAACAGTTGTTCGGACAGCCCTATCTGACGATCGACATCGACCGCGGCCAAATTGCCCGGCACGGCATCAACGTCGCGCACGTGCGCGAAATCATTACGACGGCGATCGGCGCGGACCCGGCGACGCGCGTCTATGAAGGCCAACGCCGCTTTGACCTGATCCTGCGCTACCCCGAACAATACCGCGACAGCGTGGACACAATCGGAAACATTCTCCTGACCACCCCAACCGGGGCGCTGATTCCACTGGGCAATATCGCCAAGGTGGAGTTGCGCGAAGGGCCGGCGCTGATCAGCCGGGAAGGCCTGCAACGTAGAATTTACGTCGGCTTCAACACATTCGGGCGCGACATTGAAAGTATCGTGCACGAGGCCCAGACGAAGATCGCGCGACAGGTGCCGCTGCCTACCGGCTATCGACTGCAGTGGGGTGGTTCCTTCGAAAACATGCAACGAGCCATGGCTCGATTGAAGATCGTGGTGCCGCTCACGATCGGCGTGATCTTCCTGATTCTGTTTTCCTCGTTCAACTCCCTGCGCCATGCGGCCTTGATCATCCTGAACCTTCCGTTCGCCCTCATCGGCGGCATCGCGGCCCTGTGGCTGACCGGCGAATACCTCAGCGTGCCGGCCTCCGTCGGGTTCATCAATCTATTCGGTGTGGCCGTGTTGAACGGCATCGTCCTCGTTTCCTATATCAACAAGCTCCGTGCCGAAGGCATGGACGGAGAGAAAGCCGTCGTCACCGGCTGCTCCCTGCGCTTGCGTCCGGTTTTGATGACGGCCGTGGTGGCATTGCTGGGGTTACTCCCGCTCGCACTGTCCCACGGGATCGGGTCGGAAGTGCAACGCCCCTTGGCCATCGTCGTGATCGGAGGGCTCGTCAGTTCCACGCTGCTGACGTTGATCGTCCTGCCTGTGCTCTATCAATGGTTCGACCGGCCGGACACACCGGCCCCGATTGCGGAGCGGCATTAATCTCATCCGCCCATTCTCCCGATGTCCCTAGTGAAATGCCGAGGTTTCTTTGCGCGGGTGATCCTGTACTGTGCGTATTCAGGAAAAGTCGTCACTTATGTGCACATTGGCGTTCTCCTCCATCCCCCCTACAACATATCGAGAGAGTGACCTGAATGGCGTGGACATTTCTGATCGTGGCCGGACTGTTTGAAATCTGCTGGGCCATCGGCCTCAAATATACAGATGGGTTTTCGAGATTCTGGCCGACGACGGGGACGTTAATCGCTATGGCCGCTAGTTTCGGCTTCCTGGCTCAGGCCTTAAAAAGTATTCCAGTTGGAACGGGGTACGCGGTCTGGACCGGCATCGGAGCGGCCGGTACCGCCGTGTTAGGGATTGTGCTCTTCGCGGAGTCCGTCTCGATCGTCAAAGTGTTTTCTCTCCTCTGTATCGTACTCGGGATCATCGGGCTCAAAGGCAGCGCCTGAACGCACAGTCAGCGCGCACACGATTCCAGGCCTGCATGATCTAGTTGCCGCTCGCCACACCGAATCAGCCGGAGTCGACTCTCGTGCGGTTTCCGAATCGGAATACACCGCCTCATGCGGCTCGTGCCGTCGCCGAATGGCTCCTCCTCTGCCTTCCTGGCCGTGATCATCCACCTGCTTGTGTTCCTGGCTTACCACATGCTGATTTTCACGAAATAGTATCAAGAGACTGTCTGTTCATGGGAATGGACCGCCTGGTTGATTTGCTTCGCCCTAGCCTCCTAAGATACGGACGAGATGACGGCCATTCACGGCAGACATCGAAGGCCGACTCAGGGACGCATCGAGATGCGCCCCCCTCTAACCCCATGATGTAAACGGATTGGACGTGGTTCCGGAACAGACACGCATGTCAGGCACTAAGTCAAAAACCTTCACGATCCTGCTTGTGGAAGATAACGCGGGAGACGTAGATCTGTTCTTACGCACGGTGGAGCACGAGCTGCCGCGTCATGAAGACGATGAGGTGACGCTCGTACTCAACGCCACGGCCGAGGGCGCACTCGAACGTGTACGGCAAGAGCCGATCGATCTCATTATCGCCGATGTACGGTTGCCGGGCATGAGCGGTATCGAACTGCTTCGGCAAGTCCAGGATTTGAATCGGCGTATCCCGGTCATCATTCTCAGCCGGGTCGACGCCACGGAAACTGTCATTGATGCGATGCGTCACGGCGCGTTCGACTATATCGTGGAACCATACGACACCATGGATCTGGCGGCCCGCATTCATCGGGCCATGCGCATGTCGGAGATTCTTCTGCAGGACACGCCCGATGAGCCCGCCGCACCTCGCATTCCGTTCAAAAACCTCGTCGGCGTGAGTCCCGCGATCCGAAACGTGATGGCTATGATTGAAGCCATCGCGCGGGTCCCCTCCACCACACTGATCATCGGAGAAACCGGCACGGGCAAGGAACTGATTGCGAAAGCCATTCATGAGCGAAGTCTAGATAGCGACGGCCCGTTTCAGGTTGTCGATTGCACAACCTTTTCGGAAGGCACAGTGGAGAGCGAACTCTTCGGGCACGTCCGGGGCGCATTCACCGGCGCCGTCGCCGACCGAACCGGCTTGATCGAATCAGGAAGTCACGGCACCGTATTTCTGGATGAAATCGGCGATCTCCCTGCCAATCTCCAAGCGAAGCTGTTACGAGTGCTGGAAGCCGGTGAAGTCCGGGCGGTCGGCAGCACCCAGCAACGGAAGGTCAATGTCCGGTTTGTGGCCGCAACAAACCAGGACCTTGCCGAGAAGGTGAAGCGGAACGAGTTCCGGAAGGATCTTTTTTTTCGTCTCAACGTCATGGTCATCCGTGTGCCGCCTCTGCGGGAGCGGACGGAGGACATTCCCGTTCTTGCGCGGCACTTTATCGCCCGGTATGCCAAGGAGTTTACAAAACGGGTGGACGATCTCCATCCCTCGGCCGTGACAGAATTGGTTGCCTATCCGTGGCCGGGAAATGTGCGAGAGCTTCGGAATGTGATGGAGCGCGCGGTCATGCTCGCCAAAGGCGATCGCATCGGCATTGCGGATGTGGCTGGTATGCTGGCGGTTCCCGACGAACGACAACATGAAACCTCTGACGAAGATTATCTGCATCTGCCCTACGCCAAAGCCAAAGAACAGGTTCTGGAAGCTTTCAACCGACGATATATCTCCACCAAACTGAGTATCCATCAGGGCAATGTGACGCATGCCGCCCAAGACGCCGGACTGCCCCGCTCCTACTTCCATGAGATTATGCGCCGTTACACCAAAGACGAAAAATAATAGTGTCAGCAAAATATGACACACAATATCGGCACTGAGGCACAAGTCATTGTTTTTACTAATCTTTAACACACAATGCGCTGCCGTCTGCATTTCCAGACATATTTTAGCATTACAAATCAATCACTTACATTATTAAACCAGCCACGTGTCAGCAGTTCCTGACCCTACTCATTCTGACATTCTTTCCTTCCCTTTCTACCAACCAGGCACACCACACAACTACTTGTTTTCATGCATTTAGTTAGCCGTTACATCTCTCCGGCGCGGCATCCGGCAATCCTCGCGACGGCACGTGAATTGTAATACTCCTCTACCGCGAGCGAATGTCCGCTCGACAATTTCGAATTGTGAGGGGCGAATGTTTCCAATTCGACACAAGGAAAGGGGGTACACCAGACGAGATTGCATCCACGTGAGTGTAGTGAGGTTGTACGAACAGGTGCATGAGGGACTCATGTGCCTCACAAGGAGGTAGCTATTATGCAGGTTTCCGTTTCACGGAGACAGTTTCTCAAAATTTCAGCGGGCACCGTGGCGGCCGTGGCCGTCGCGGACAAAGTCCTCGCACTGACCGCGCTGCAGCCGGTCATCGAGGTGGGCAACCCGCTGGGTGAGTACCCGGATCGGTCCTGGGAGCGTGTGTATCACGACCAGTACCGGTACGATTCATCCTTTACCTGGTGCTGTTCCCCGAACGACACGCACGGCTGTCGCGTCCGGGCCTTCGTCCGCAACGGCGTCGTCATGCGGGTGGAACAGAACTACGACCACCAGACCTACGAAGACCTCTATGGCAACCGCGGGACGTTCGCGCATAACCCGCGCATGTGCTTGAAAGGCTTCACCTTCCACCGCCGCGTGTACGGACCCTATCGCTTGAAGGGGCCGTTGATGCGGAAAGGCTGGAAGCAGTGGATGGACGATGGCTCCCCCGAGCTGACGCCCGACGTGAAGCGCAAGTACAAGTTCGACAGCCGCTTCTTGGACGACCTCAACCGGGTGTCGTGGGATACGGCCTTCACCTATGTGGCCAAAGGCGCCGTGATCATCGCGACGCGCTACAGCGGAGAAGCCGGAGCCCGTCGGCTCCGCGAGCAGGGGTATGCGCCGGAAATGATCGAAATGATGAAGGGCGCGGGCGTGCGGACCTTCAAGCATCGCGCCGGCATGCCGGTTCTCGGCATCATCGGCAAGATGATGAACACCCGGTTCAACGGCGGCTGCTTGCCGTTGCTCGATTCCTGGATCCGCAAAGTCGATGCCGAAAAGGCGCAAGGCGGCAAGTACTACTCCAACTACACCTGGCACGGCGACCAGGATCCGTCCCATCCGTTCTGGAACGGGACCCAGAATTGCGACGTGGACCTCTCCGACATGCGCTTCTCCAAGCTGAACACCAGCTGGGGCAAGAACTTCGTCGAGAACAAGATGCCGGAAGCGCACTGGAAGCTCGAATCCATCGAGCGCGGCGCGCGTATCGTCGTCATTACGCCGGAGTACAACCCCACGGCCTACCGCGCCGACTACTGGATTCCGTTGCGGCCGGAGACCGATGGTGCGAACTTCCTCGGTGCTGCAAAGATCATCTTCGATGAAAACTTGCAAGACATCGATTACATCAAGGAATTTACCGACCTGCCGTTGCTCATTCGGACGGATACGCTCCAGTATCTCGATCCACGCGACGTGCTGGCCGACTACAAGTTCCCGGATTTCTCCAAGAGCTATTCGGGACGGATCCAGTCCTTGAAGCCGGAGCAAATCGAACGGCTCGGCGGCATGATGGTCTGGGACATGGCGAAGGGCCAAGCGGTCCCGCTGCACCGGGAGCAAGTGGGCTTCCACTTCAAGGCCAGCGGCATTGATCCCGCGTTGACCGGCTCCCATCGGGTGAAATTGCTCAATGGCCGGGAAATCGACGTGATGCCGCTCTATCAGATGTATCAGGTGCACCTCCAGGACTATGACCTGGATACCACTCACCAGATCACCCGCGCGCCGAAGGACCTCATCGTCCGGTGGGCACGGGATTCGGGCACGATCAAGCCGGCCGCGATGCATAACGGCGAAGGCGTCTGCCACTATTTCCACATGACGGAAATGGGACGGGCGGCGGCGTTCATTATGACCATCACCGGCAACATCGGCAAATTCGGCACGGGCTGCCATACCTGGTCCGGCAACTACAAGGCCGGCATCTGGAACGCCGTGCCCTGGTCCGGCGCGGGCCTCGCGGTGCATACCGGCGAAGATCCGTTCAACCTGACCTTGGATGCGAATGCGCACGGCAAAGAGATCAAGACTCGTTCCTATTACTATGGTGAAGAAGTCGGGTACTGGAACCATGGTGATACGGCCTTGATCGTCAACACGCCGAAGTACGGTCGTAAGGTGTTCACCGGCAAGACCCACATGCCGAGCCCCAGCAAAGTCCGCTGGGTCACCAACGTGAACATTCTGAACAACGCCAAACACCACTATGACATGGTGAAAAACGTCGATCCGAACATCGAGATGATCGTCACGCAAGACATCGAGATGACCTCGGACGTCAACCATGCCGACGTGGCGTTTGCGTGTAACTCGTGGATGGAGTTTACCTATCCGGAAATGACGGGCACGGTCTCCAATCCGTGGATTCAGATCTGGAAGGGCGGCATCCGTCCGCTGTACGACACCCGCAACGATGCGGACACCTTCGCCGGCGTCGCCGCCAAGTTGGCGGAAATGACCGGGGATGCGCGCTTCCGCGGCGTCTTCCACTTCGTGTACATGAACCGCGTCGATGTCTATCCGCAGCGGATGCTGGATGCCAGCGCCACCTGCTACGGGTACAGCGCGGACGTCATGTTGAAGTCGGAAAAGGGGTGGATGGTCATGGGCCGCACCTATCCGCGGCATCCGCTCTGGGAAGAGACCAACGAGTCCAAGCCCCAGTGGACGCGGTCGGGTCGTATCGAGACCTACCGTGTCGAGCCGGAAGCCATCGAGTACGGCGAAAACTTCATCGTCCACCGGGAAGGCCCGGAGTGTACGCCGTATCTGCCGAATGCGATTTTCTCCAACAATCCGTTCATTCGGCCGGATGACTACGGTATTCCGATCACCGCGCAGCACCATGATGACAAGCACGTGCGGAACATCAAGCTGCCGTGGGCGGAAATCAAGCGGCATCCGAACCCGTTGTGGGAAAAGGGCTACCAGTTCTACTGCGTCACGCCCAAGACCCGGCACCGGGTGCATAGCCAATGGTCGGTGAACGACTGGGTGCAGATTTATGAGTCGAACTTCGGCGATCCGTACCGCATGGACAAACGGACGCCGGGTGTCGGCGAACACCAGTTGCACATCAACCCGCAAGCGGCGAAAGACCGCGGCATCAACGACGGCGACTACGTCTTTGTCGACGGTAACCCGGTGGACCGGCCCTATCGTGGCTGGAAGCCCTCGGATCCGTTCTATAAGGTGTCCCGTCTGATGATCCGGGCCAAGTACAACCCGGCGTATCCCTACCACGTCACGATGGCCAAGCATGCGCCGTACGTCGCCACGGCGAAGTCGGTGAAGGGCCACGAGACGCGGCCAGACGGACGCGCCATCGCGGTGGACACCGGCTATCAGTCCAACTTCCGGTACGGCGCCCAACAGTCGTTTACCAGAAACTGGCTGATGCCGATGCACCAGACCGACTCACTCCCCGGCAAACACACGATTGCCTGGAAGTTCAAGTGGGGCTATGCCATCGATCACCACGGCATCAACACGGTTCCGAAGGAATGCTTGATCCGCATCACCAAGGCGGAAGACGGCGGCATCGGAGCCCGTGGGCCGTGGGAACCAGTCCGGACCGGCTTCACACCGGGCCAGGAAAACGAGTTCATGATCAAGTGGCTTAAGGGTGAACATATCAAGATCAAGGTCTAGGACAGAGGTACACGGTCTGGGGGCTTATCCCTCGGCACTTCGTCCTCGGTGCTTGAAACGAATGCGAACCATTAACTACATGATCATGTTCAGAAGGAGGATTCACAATGCCAGAAGTCTATAACTGGCAACTGGGACGGAAGATGCTGTATCCCTACGAGGAGCGGCATCCGAAGTGGCAGTTTGCCTTTGTGTTCAACATCAATCGCTGTTTGGCCTGTCAGACCTGTTC
>WIAF01000019.1 GCA_014055465.1 Nitrospira sp. CR1.1 | reverse complement strand
GCGTCGTCGATGGCGGCGGAGGTGGAGGGGTCGTTGAGGGTGGGGGTGTGGTCGACGGAGGCGGCGGTGGTGGTGGTGTTGTTCCGGCCGCCGTCACAGTGGTGGTGACGGGAATGCGCAAAAGCGTCGACACGCCTGGACCCGATTCTCCAATGTACACCACTCCGGAATAGGTGCCCACCCCGAGTCCCATCGCCGAGGTATTGACGGTGACGGTCAGGGAATCCGTTTCAGTGGTGATGGTTTGCGTGCTGCCATAGGCAGGGTTCAGCCAGATCCATCCCTGATTCGTGCTGATGAGGTAGCTATGTTGTTCGGTGCTCGACTTGCTAAGGCTGAGGGTTCCTGAGGCCGTGCCTCCCTGCGCTACCGTCAATGAGAGGGCGCTGGGTGTGCTGACGATATTCTGCGCCAGCGCGCCGGTTGCTCCCGCAACGAGATCGCACAGCCACAACATCAGCATCAAGACCACAAGGTGTCCCGCCGCATCTCGCCGCATAATGCGTGGTGGATGCTGAATCGGTATGAAATGCCGTGGCGTCATAGTCCGTACTCCCTTAGGTATTCTTTCTAAATTGAAAAAATGAAACAATTGTCGGTGAGCAACAGGCGTGCCACAACAAATCTCTTCAGCGTTCTTCTTAATTGATTGTCGGGAATCGCTCAGCGGAGTTCGGTGGGATTCCCGTCTGGATATCGTTCAGAGCCGACCCTAACGGATCAAACGCGAATAGGCAAGAAAAAATTTCACTCGTCTCACGTACCTTGCGTGGACATCCCCCTCGTAGAAATGCTCTAGGAAATTTTTTCCTCCTGTAGGGTCGTGGCACTCCGGCGTACAAAATCGGAACGGCGGTCTTCCGATGATGAGTCTTTTCTGATCGTCCTCAGGCAGACGTATCGGGAGGGTCCGGCCATAGATCCGGCCAGGGCCGAGAAAGTTGTTGACCATGCCGGACAGGTAGGGTATCAGTGGGCGCGCTGTTCCGGACGGGATACGTAGTCTGGCGGTTGTGCGGACATATCTTTGGCCCGGATGGTAAGGGAGTGCCACACCTATGATTCAGTTGCGATGTCTGCTCTGTGTGGTATGCGCTTGCCTGGCGTGGTCCACCACTGGTCCGGCGGGCGCTGAAGTTCCTGCGGCACAGTCTTCGTCGATTGCGCAGGTCGATCTCAGAATTTCCGAATGGTTCAGCCAGGGTGAAACGGTTTGGAGCCACAATGCGTCCGGCCTGGATCCCAACCTCGGGAATCCCAGTTCGAAACTCAAATACAAGGATACCGGCACGAACGTGACTGAGATTACCGGCCGGGTGCAGTTGAAGGATAAGATATTTTTCCGTGGTGCCTTCGGATATGGGTCCATAGGCGGAGGGCGTCTCACGGATGATGACTTTTTGAGTGCGCAAGGAGCCGCGTCACAAGGGGCGACCGTGAGCGGAGAACATCGGTTTTCACGAACCTACAGCGATATTGGCGGTGACCATCTCTGGTACCTCAATGGTGATGTGGGCGCGACAGCGCATACCTTCAAGGATAACAAGGGGACTCTGGGAGTGTTTGTGGGATTGCAGTATTGGCGGGAACGGCATGTGGCCACGGGAGTGACGCAAGCGGAATGTACGACCGCCTCATCTCCCAGTTCAGAATTTCACTGTTCTTCCGCCGGCACGGTTGGATTTCGCAATCAGGCGATCATCACCAACACGACCACATGGTTTTCTGGTCGTCTCGGTGGGGAGCTGGAATATAAGTTCGATCGTCGTTTCAGCGTCGAGGCCAAGGTGGCGATGCTGCTGTCGTATTTAAATAATGAGGACGTACACCACCTTCGCACCGACCTTGCGCAAGACCCGAGTTTTAGAATGACCGGCCTCGGGATCGGCACCACCTCGGATTTTAATCTGCGTGTGAAAATCTGGGATCGGCTGTACCTCACGGGAGGGTACCGCATCTGGTGGAATCGGGTACTCGTCAACGATCAGTGGAAATTATACGGCTCGGACGGTTCTACGGCTTCCGCGCCCGTGACCCAGTTCCAAACCCTCCGGCACGGACCGACGATCGGACTGACCTATACCTTCTAGCAGGCGACCTGCCGTCCGCACAGATCATCCACTGTTTCCCTCCGTGAGATACGTTTCACGAACGACGTGTCATGGCGCAGTGCTTAGCGTGATCGGGAGGGGCCGGTCTCTTCTTCATATTCCATAAAGAGTCGTTTGGCCTCCGGGTGCAGGAGATGGGGTTGCCCGTAGGGGATGCCGGCGGTCCGAAACAGCGGCGTGAGCTTTTCGTTCGGGTGCAGGTAGCCGGCCCGCAGCGGAACCGATCGCTTGGTGTGGCGGATGAGCGAACAGGGGGTCGGACGAATGGCGGTTAACCAGTCCGCAATATCCTGCGGATTGCCGATGGAGGCGGAGAGAAGCAGGAGACGAGCCTGCGAAGGACAAAAAATCAAGGTTTCTTCCCACACGACCCCGCGCTCCGGATCAGCCAGGTACTGTGATTCATCCATGATCACCAGCCCCAACGTATCCAACCGCACATCGATCTCGCCTCCGGCCGCGTCATACAGCAGATTGCGCAAGATCTCCGTGGTCATGATCAGCAAGGGGGCTTGCGCATGCTCGCGGCGGTCGCCGGTCAGGATGCCCACCTGGCCTGGGCCAAACACCCGCGAGAACTCGGTAAATTTCGTGTTGGAGAGCGCCTTGAGCGGTGACGTGTAGATTACGGTTCGATTCTCGCGCATCGCGCGGGCGGTCGCCTCGATCGCGACAAAGGTCTTGCCGCTCCCTGTCGGGACGCTGACAACCACATCGGTCTCGGCGAGTTTCGCCAGCGCCTCCACCTGCCAGGCATCCGGAACAAAGGGTTGCGGCGGAGGCACACCGATTCCTGCCAGCCATTCGTGGAGCGAGACTGGCGGCTCATGATGGCCATGGTCGTCGGTTCTGTGCGGGCGTGATGGAGCGGAAACGGCCTGCCGGGAGCGTGCCTCAGTGGGTCGCGGTTTTTCAGCGGGCGCCGGTTGAGGCCGTTGAGCCCGTTGGTCGATCAGGGCCTGCAGGTCGGATTCCAGTCCCGGGCGATTTTCAGCGGAGGCTTGCAGGAGCAGATCGACCAGCTTGCGTTTTCCGGAGCGGAAATGCCGGCTGATTCTTCCCCGCGCCAGGCGATGGAGCAGGGCGACCGGTTGCTGCAGCAACAACTCTTCCAGTTCGTGTGTCGTCACGCGTGCCCCGTGAAAGATGAAAGGTGAAACGGGAAACGTGAAAGGTAAAACGTGAAGCGGGAAACGTGCACATACGAGGCCCCTTGGCATGCCTCTGCGAACAACGCTTCACGAGAAACGAACGACGGGCTCATGGCAGTTCCTCCAGCACGCCCCGGCGCATGGCGGCTATGGCGTGATCAGCCGATTCGGCCAGCGAGGGGTGGGTGGTTTTCAGCGTCTTTAATTGAGACAAAAATTCGATCGTGCGGGCAAACAGCCGAAACATGTCGCCTTCTGCCATCGTGGTCAGTCGGGCCAGTCCGATCCACGTGAGCGTCTGATCCGCCACCCAGCGTTCGGTCAGCGCCGCCACGTCGGCCCGTAACATCGGCGGCGCTTCGTGGGGCGTTAAACTCTCCGCCAGTTTCCGCACTTGAAACAGCAACGTGACCAGCCCGGCGCTTCCACGCGGAAACGAACCGGGGCGATCGTCGTCATGGGCGATGCTGGCCATGACGGCGGCCAACAGTGGCGGATCGATGGCGCCGAAGGCCTCGGCCCGGATCAATTCGGTGATCAGAAGTGAGTGATCGATGCGGATCAGCCGCGCCCATTCGCCGTCGGCGGTGAGTTGGGCATTGGCGTTGAGGTAGCCGAATCGCTCCAGGACGTCGATCCGCTCTTGAAACCGGTGCCACAAGCTTGTCTGGAGGGCTTGAATCGATTTGATATGGCGTTGGATTTCCTGGCGCCCCCGCGAGGCGCGCGGATAATCGCGTTGACAAGCCTGGCGCGACGGGCAGGTCGGGCAGGCAAAGTCGCCCAGCGTTTGAATGATGGAACTGTCGATCGGGGTTTCTTCATGCTGATGCGCCAGAATCGGAAGGATCGGAAGCCTCGGCGGCAGATCGGTCAGATGATGCGTCAGCTGCTCCAGTGCCTGCGGCGTGCACCAGGGATAGGACGAAGTTTCTTCGCAGTCGAACGTGCGATCGAACACTTGCGTGACGATCGAGGCGGGGCATTCGTTCAGCGACCCGCCTTCACGCAAGAGGGTGACCATGGGCGCATGTTGGCCCTTGCTGCGGTATTGACGCAGGATGATGCCGCGTCCACGGGTGACCCCCACGACGCGTCCGGGCGTCAGGAAGTGCAGGCGCGCGGCGACATCGGGCGATTCCTGCCGAGCGAAGGGGCTGCGAGGTTTCTTTCGCTTGCGCGCTTGTTCGAAGACTTGCCATTGCGTGATCCAATCGGAGCAGACGCGAGGTCCGAAGGGCTCCATCTCGGCCCGCAAGTCGTCGAGTTTGGTTTCGAGCACCGCCGTGCGTTGGTTCAGCTGAAACTGGGCGAAGCTTTTGGCCAGGATGGATTGAATCTGTTCGCGCGGGTGCGCCTTGAGCAGGTTCAGCACCATCGGGTAACTGATCACGAATTGGCTATGGATCGCCTCGGGCTGCCCCGTAAGCCCCTTGGTCAAGACCGTGAGATCGATATACGGAGACGGGGTGATGACGGCGAACCCGACCAGGTCTTTTCCCCGGCGGCCGGCACGGCCGGCCAGCTGTTGAATTTCGCTCGCGGTGAGATCGGTAAAATCGCGCGCCTTGCGGATGCTGGACTGGGTCACGACGACCGTGCGGGCGGGAAAGTCCACGCCGGCCGCCAGGGTGGTCGTCGCAAAGACGGCGTCCAGCGATCCCGTGCGCATCAATTCTTCCACCGCGATCTTCCAGGACGGCAAATGTCCGGCATGATGCGCGGCCACGCCGATGCGCTGGACTGTTTCAATCAACGGGTGCTCCGTAATGCTGGGAAACTGCTCGGTCACCTGCGCCAGCACACGGGCAATCTGGTCTTGTTGCGTTTTCGGCAGCGTCACCTGGCTGCGCTCGAAGGATTGCATCGCTTCGTCGCAGGCCCGTCTCGAGGTGAGAAAAATGATCGCAGGAGTGAGGTTTCGTTGGCGGAGAGTCGCGACCAAATCAACCGGATGGATCGACGGCGGCATGCAGTTTCATTCCCTTTGAAATGACCACCAATCCGGAATCGGTGACTTTGAAACGTTGACGATCCGCAGCCGGGTCGAAGCCGATCACGGTTTTGGGTGGAATGATGACATCCTTGTCAATGATGGCGCGACGGATGCGGGCATGGTCGCCGATCACGACGTTTTCCATCACCACCGACTCCCGGACATCCGCATGATCATGGACCCGGACGTTCGGTGATAGCACCGAGTTTTGGACGCGCCCACCGGAAATGATGCACCCGCCGCACACGATGGAGTCCAACGCCACCCCCATACGGCCGCCCTGAAAGTCCTGGGCGAAGACGAACTTGGCGGGCGGAAACTGTCCCTGGTAGGTGCGGATCGGCCAATGCCCATCGTAGAGATTGAACTGCGGATCGACGGAGACCAAATCCATGTTGGCTTCCCAATAGGCGTCGAGGGTCCCGATGTCACGCCAGTACTTGACGGCCTTCTTGTTTTCATCCTGAAATTTGAAGGCGTAGACGCGACACTCTTTGATCATCCGGGGGATGATGTTCTTGCCGAAATCGTGCTTGGTGCCTTCCTTGGCATCCCGGATCAGTTGTTCGCGGACGACATCGGTGCGGAACAAATAGATGCCCATGGAGACGAAAGCCTGGGTCGGATCGCCGGGAATGTGCATCGGCTTCTCGGGCTTTTCGTCGAAACTCAAAATGCGCCGGTCTTCATCCACCGCGATCACACCGAACCGGTGAGCGTCCGCCAGCGGGGTTTCAATCGCGCCGACGATCGCATCAGCCTGTTTCTCGATCAGGAGGTTGTACATGTCGGCATAATTCATCTTGTAGATGTGGTCGCCGGCCAGCACGAGCAGAAACTCGGAATGGTCGTTGTCCATCAGAAACAGGTTCTGATAGACCGCGTCGGCGGTGCCGCGATACCATTCTTCGCTGATGCGCTGCTGGGGCGGGACCGACACGATGTATTCGCCGAGCTCGGGGTTGAGAATATTCCATCCCGTACGGATATGGCGGTCGAGGGAATGCGATTTGTACTGGATCAGCACGGCCATCTGCCGGAGACCGGAGTTCAGGCAGTTGCTCAGCGTGAAGTCGATGATGCGATATTTTCCGCCGAAGGGGACTGCGGGTTTGGCGCGCTGGTCGGTGAGGGGATAGAGGCGTTCGCCTTTTCCGCCGGCCAGCACCATCGTAAAGATCTTAGCCATAGACGGGCCGATTGTAGCAGGACGAGGGATGAATAGAAAGGAGGCAGAATGATTGACTTCAACTCCGACTCGGATGATACTACGATTCAACGTGCGTTCCCGACCGCGGGTCGGGCTGAAGAGAAGGAGCGGACATGAAGAAACAGAATGCCCGTCCGGCGGTCATCAAGCCAGCGATCGAGCCTGCCAATCCGATGATGGAAATGGTCTGGCGGCTGGAGCGATTGGAGCGGCAAGTCCAGCGTTTGTCTGAGCTCGTGAGAAATCATGCTGAGGATAACGACCGGCTCGTGCGCATCGTGGCGGAAGATCGCGATGTGATCCGCCGTGAACTGTTGCGGAAACATGAACATCGCGTGCGTGTGCGGAAGCATCTGCGCGACGTCAGTTCCAAAGTCGATTTGGAGCATTAAGCCGTGACCGTCGACGCGGCGGTCTGACCCCAGCCCTCGATGGCCACCTCTTCCACCTCCCCTGTCATTGCCTCCGGCCAATCCCTTCCGTCGACAGCGCCGACGATCGACATTCGCGCGATCGTGCGACGCCACGGGTCGGTGGCGGCCGTGGATCACGTCAGTTTTCAGGTTCAACGGGGAGAATTTTTTTCCATTCTCGGGCCGAGCGGCGCCGGAAAAACGTCGGTCCTGCGTATCGTGGCCGGCTTCGAGCATCCGGATGAAGGGGATGTGCTGATTGACGGCCGATCGATGATCGGCGTGCCGCCCAATCGTCGTCCCGTGAACCTGGTGTTTCAATCCTACGCGCTCTTTCCCCATCTGACCGTGTCCGAGAATGTCGCCTTCGGCCTGAAAATGCGGCGGGTTCCTGCCGCGCTCATCGATGAGCAGGTTCGGCAGGCCTTGGCGATGGTCAAGCTGATCGGCAAGGAAGCACGAAAGCCTGCTCAATTATCCGGCGGCGAACAACAGCGTGTGGCCCTGGCCCGGGCGTTGGTGAATAAACCGGCTGTGGTCCTGCTCGATGAACCGCTGGCGGCCCTCGACCAACAACTGCGGCAGGCGATGCAGGTCGAGTTGAAGTCGATTCAGGAACAAGCCGGACTGACCTGTGTCTGCGTCACGCACCATCAGGAGGAGGCGATGATGATGTCCGATCGCATCGCCGTGATGCACCAGGGGCGTATGTTGCAGGTGGGCACTCCCCGGGAGGTGTATGAGAACCCCCGCAATCTGTTGGTGTCGCGGTTTCTCGGGGTGTCGAATGAATTGTCCGGGCGATTGAGTGACGTGGTGGGGGAAGAGCATCTCTTTCAGCCGGCTGATGACCGGTTGCCGGGATTTCCGGTGCACACCGTTCCCGGACAGTCATCTGGCGGTCCCGCCACCTGGTCGCTTCGGCCGGAACGTCTCCGCATGTCACGCGAGCGACCGGCCACCCAGGACCCGGTGTTACCCGGCCTGATCGAGAAGGTGCTCTTTGCCGGCAGCGAGACGAAGTATCTCATTCGAGTGGGTCGCGAGAGTCTCTGGGAAGCCAGGATGAGCGGCGCCGCGCAGCAGTCATTCGCTGCTGGCGAGCCGGTGTGTCTCCACTGGGCCTTGACTGATGGACGAGTGTTTGTTGAGTGACCATGCCGCCTGACGATGTCTCACCCTCTCCCGCCGCTGCGCATACCTCCTGCCGCTCCTACTGGTTGGCTGTCCCCGGTTTGTTCTGGATGACCCTGTTCTTCCTGGTTCCGCTCCTGTTGGTGTTTGCCATCAGCTTGGCCTCGCGCGGGACCTATGGCGGCATCGTGTGGGAGTTCACCTGGGCGAACTATCTCGATCTGCTGCATCCACTCTACGGCAAAATCCTCGGTCAGTCCTTGTGGTACGCAACGCTCACGACGGCCATCTGTTTCCTGCTGGGGTTCCCGCTGGCCTATGTGATTGCGCGCAGCCCAGCCCGTTGGCAGCCGGTGTTGCTGCTCCTGGTCATGCTGCCGTTCTGGACGAACTTTCTCGTGCGGACCTACGCCTGGATGATCATATTGCGCCATGACGGCCTGGCCAATAATTTCCTGCTGGCACTCGGGCTGATCGCTGAGCCGCTGGAATTGCTCTACACCCCGACAGCGGTGGTGATCGGGTTGGTGTACGGGTATCTCCCGTTTATGGTATTGCCGCTCTACGTGGCGGTGGAACGGCTGGACCCTGTCCTGGTCGAGGCGGCATGGGATCTCTACGCGTCCCGCTGGGCGGTGCTGACGCGAGTGGTGGTGCCGCTGACGATGCCGGGCATCGTGGGTGGCTGCATTCTGGTGTTCATCCCGTCAATCGGTTCGTTCGTCACGCCGGATCTCCTGGGCGGTGCGCGTAGCATGATGATCGGTAACTTGATTCAGCACGAGTATCTGGTGGTGCGCGACTGGCCGCTGGGCTCGGCAGTGTCCTTCGTGCTGATGGCGATCGTGATGGCGGCCGTGGTCGTGTATTACCGGCAGGCAAACCCCGAGGACGGTCCATTGGAGGGGCGGTGAAGCAGCGATCGGCGGGCCTCACTGCCGTCAGCCTCCTGGCGATGTTGTTTCTGTATGGCCCGATCATCGTGCTGGTGCTGTATTCGTTTAATGCCGCCCACCTCTCAATGACCTGGCGCGGGGCGACCCTGAAATGGTATGCGGCACTGGTACATGACGAGGCGTTGCTCGCCGCGGCTGCGAACAGTCTGCTCATCGCGCTGGTGTCGACCGTCGGCGCCACCGGCCTCGGCGGGCTGATGGCCCTCGGCATGGAGCACATGAGGCCCCGTCGGCAACAGATTCTCGAAGGCAGCCTGGTGCTGCCGCTCGTGATTCCCGAAGTGATGATGGGCGTGGCGCTGATGCTGTTGTTTGTGATGGTCCGCATGCCGCTCGGCCTAACAACGGTGATCCTCGGGCACATCGCATTCAATATCCCGCTGGTGACGATTATGATCCGCACGCGCCTCCGTAAACTCGACCCCATGTTGCGCGAGGCGGCGGCGGATCTCGGCGCCGACTCTTGGCAGGTGTTCAGGTATGTGACCCTGCCGTTATTGCGGCCGGCCGTCTGGGGAGCGGTTCTGGTTGCGTTCACGGTCTCGCTCGATGACTTTCTGGTGACCTTCTTCACCGCGGGTCCCGGCGCCACGACCCTGCCGCTGAAAGTCTATTCGATGATCAAATCCGGGGTGACCCCTGAAATCAATGCGCTGTCTGCCTTGCTGTTGGTGGTCTCGATGCTGTGTGTCGCCGGCTCACTGTACCTGCAGCGCCGGGAGGTCTGAGTGAGACCCGTTATCCGAAGGATGGCGCTGTGGAGTCTGTGCCTGCTCGGGCTTTCCGGGTGGCTCACGGCGTGCGGGCAGCATTCCGGCGAAGACCGGTCCGAGACGCGCCCCGTGTTGCACTACTTCACCTGGTCCGACTATGTGAGTGCGGATATCATTCAGGAATTTGAACGGCGGGAGCAGGTCAAGGTGGTGATCGATACTTTCAGCAGCAATGAGGAATTGCTAGCGAAACTGCAAAGCGGAGCCACCGGCTACGACGTGGCGGTTCCGTCGGATTTCATGGTCGCGATCATGATCCAGCAGGGCTTGCTGAGCGAACTGGACCAGGCGGAATTGTCCAACGCCTTGCAGTTGGAGCCCCATTTGCAGACCCTGCCGTTCGACCCCGAGCGCCGCTATTCCGTTCCGTATCTGTGGGGGACGGTGGGCATCGGGTACGATTCCGCTGTCATTCCGACCGCACCGGACAGTTGGTCGATCCTGTGGGATATGCGGTACAAGGGCCGTATCAGCATGTTGAACGACCAGCGGGAAGTGTTCGGGGCGGTCCTGCGGTCCATGGGACAGTCGATGAACAGCACGGAACCGCAGGTGATTGAGTCGGCGAAGGAGCAACTGTTGAGGCAAAAGCCGCTAGTAAAGACGTATACGAGCGATCACTACGATCAGCTGCTCGCTTCCGGGGAAGTGGTCCTGGCACACGGCTGGGGAGGGCCGGTGGCCCGTGCCATGGCCGATCGGCCCTCTATTCGTTATGTTGTCCCGAAGGAAGGCGCAACCATTTGGGCCGATTGTCTCGTGGTGCTCCGGACCGCGCCGCAGAAGCAGCTCGCCATGCGGTTCGTGAACTATTTGATGGAGCCGACAGTGGCGGCGCGCACCTCGGAGCGGCTTCGCTTTGCGTCCGCCTCCAGGCTCGCCCGGGAATTGGTCGATACTTCGACGAGAGAGAATCCAGCCGTGTATCCGCCCCTCGATCAACTGGCGCGGTTGGAGTGGATGCGTGACGTGGGGAAGGGAATCCGGCTGTACGATCGGGCGTGGACGGAGCTAAAAATGCAATGAATAGGGTCATCGTCAAGGTTTGAAATGCCACCAAGAATCAGTATAATGCGTGCCCTGTCCTCGGTTGATCGATATTCCCGCGCCATGTGTGACGAGATGTTCCATCACAGAAACGGTTTCATGCCTTGTGTCCGCGCACGGGCTCGCCAGGGTTGGTCCTGGTGGGTGATCGCGTTGCTGGGCATGATTCTCTTCGGAAGCGGGTGGGCGCAGGCAGCGGAATCAGTCCCGGCGCCTGCGCCGATCTCGGCCGGCTCCCTGGCCCCTCCGGTGGTGCGTCTGAATCTGTCAGAAGCCATGGCCCTGTTCCTCAAACAAAATCTGGATCTCCTCATTGCGAAGTACGGCATCGAATCGAACAAGGGGCAACAGATTACGGCGCGGCTGTTTCCCAATCCGGTGGCGCAGGTCGGGAGCGTGGCCTCGTTTACTCAAGGCAATACGCTGGCGAAAACCGGCGCTCTCACGATGCAGGTGCAACAACTGTTTGAACTGGCCGGCAAACGCGGGTATCGCATCGAAAGCGCCGGCTTCGGCGTACAGTCGGCGGAAGCGGATTTTGAAGATGCCGTCCGGCAGCTGGGCTTTACCATCAAGGACGCCTACTATCGCGTACTGGTTGCACAGCGCCGCCTGGCATTGGCGGAGGAAAACCGGGATCGCTTCGCGCGCATCCTGGACGTCAATACGATTCGCTTCAAGAAGGGCTACATTGCGGAGGTCGATCTCATCCGTATCCGGCTGCAAGTGGTGGACTTCCAATCCCAGGTGATCGAATCCATTCAGGAAGGTGAGTCGGCACGGGCGGATTTGCGCCAGCTGCTTCGGCTCTCACCGGCTTCGAAGCTGGAGCTGACCACGGAGATGGATTATCGTCGAGTCGATCCGGATATGGGGAAATTGCGCTCAGTGGCCCTGGATGTGCGTCCCGACATTAAGAGCAGACGGGCGCTCGTGGCGCAGCGTGAAGCTGATCTGAAATTGGCCAAGGCCTTTCGAGTTCCGGATGTGACCATCGGCGCGGGGTACTCAGTGCAAGGACCGCGCGGGCCGGACAACCAGCAGATGGGCATCGTGAATCTGGGCGTCCCCTTGCCGCTCTTCAACCGCAATCAGGGCGGCATCGTGCAGGCTGAAGTCGGCGTGCAGTCGGCCCAGGCGGAATTGGACCGCACGGTGAACCAGGTGGAGAACCAGGTCGACGTGGCCTATCATAATCTCCTGCAGAGCCGCCGGTTAGTGGAGGCCTATCTGGCGGGTGTGTTGGAAGACGCTCGTTCGACGTTCACCATCGTGGAGCGCGCCTATGAACGGGGAGGCGCCACTATTTTAGATCTCCTCGATGCGGCGCGGACGTCCCGCACGATCCAGCAAAATTTTATCGAAGCCCTCTTTTCCTATCAGCGGAATCTGTTCCAATTGGAAAGTTCTGTGGGGCAGGAGATTACGTCATGACCTCGGGCGCAATCCCGGTCATCGCCTTGACCGCCGTCCTGCTCCTCTGCGCGTGCAGTCAAAAACAAGATCCCGAGCCTTCCCCGCCTTCCGCCTCAACCGGACCAGTCGCTGCTCCAACCACAGCGCCGTCCGCCAGCCAGATCGAAACGGCTGTCGTGGATTTCAAACCGGTCCAACCGGAACTGGTGCTCGTCGGGAAGGTTGCGTATGGCGAAGATCGTTATTCGAAAATTTCCTCCCCCTTACAGGGTCGAGTGGTGGAAGTGCGCGCCAAATTGGGTGACCGGGTGGAGGCGGGGGCGACGCTGTTGGTCATCGACAGTTCGGATATCACTGCGGCCTATTCGGAGTTTGTGAAAGAGGCGTCCGAGCTGGAGTACTCGACGCGGGCCCAGGAATTGGCGAAGGAACTCTACGCCACGAAGGCGTTAGCCCTGAAAGATCTGAAACAGGCGGAAAATGATTTGATCAAAGCGCGGGCCGAATTCCGGCGGGCCAAGGAACGGTTGCTGTCGTTGCGCATTCCCGCGGCCGAGTTGGAAAAACCGCTTGCGCAACAGCGAATTACCTCACGGTTTGAGATGAAGAGTCCCTTGACGGGAACGGTGGTGGAGCGGGCCGTGACTCCGGGACAGTCCGTCGGAGGTGATGTCGGCCAGGTGCTCTTCACGGTCGCCGATCTGGACCGGTTGCAGGTCGTGGCCGATGTCTACGAACGAGATTTGGCGCTGGTGAAGGTCAGTCAGGTCGGGCGGATCAATGTAGAGGCCTATCCCGGGACTGATTTTGCGTCCGTGGTCGCGTCCATCGGCGACGTGGTCGATCCGAACACCCGCACCATCAAGGTGCGGGCCTGGGTCGACAACCGGGATCAGCGACTGAAGCCGGAGATGTTCGCGCGGCTCAGGTTGGATATCGGAGATGCCACGCCGTTTCTGACGATACCGAAGGAAGCGGTGGTTGAGATCGACGGGAAACATTTTGTCTATGTCGTGGACGGGGCGGATCGTTACTCGAAGCATGAAGTGACCGTGTCAAATGTGTCGAGTGGGCAAGTCCGCATTCTGGAGGGCCTGACATCGGGCCAGCGCATCGTCATCAAAGGAGCGGTTCTGGTAAAAGGGCAGGAGGTGAAAGGATGATCAGGCCGGTGATCATGCGCCGTTGTCGCCAACAGCGTCCCGTAGCAGCATGATGGTTCGAATCGTCGAACTGTCTCTGGTGCAGCGTTTTCTCGTCTGTGCGCTCGGATTCACGCTCCTCTTCGGCGGGTTGTACGCTTTTCAACAGCTCGACATCGTGGCCTATCCCGATCCGTCGCCTCCCATGGTGGAGGTGATTACTCAGTTTCCGGGCTGGTCCGCGGAAGAGATCGAACGGCAAATCACAATTCCCATCGAAGTCGCGCTCAATGGAATGCCGGGTCTCACCGACATCCGCTCGCTCTCGATTTTTGGGTTGAGCGATATCAAAATCTATTTCGATTTCAACACCCAGTACTTCTTCGACCGCCAGGAGGTCGTCAACCGCCTCTCGACCCTCAGCCTTCCGCAAAATGTTCAACCGGCCTTGTCGCCTTGGTGGGCCATCGCCGAAATTTACCGATATCAATTGCAGGGAGATGGGAAGGCGAGCCTGACCGATCTCAAAACGATCCAAGATTGGCAATTGCGGCGGGAGTTCCGGCGGGTGCCCGGCATCATCGACGTGACGGCCTTCGGCGGCACGACGCAGGAGTATCACGTCGATATCGACCCGGGAAAACTCATCAGCTACCAGGTCAGTCTCGCGCAGGTCATGGAGGCCTTGACCAACAGCAATGCCAATGTCGGCGGCAATTACCTGACCGTGGGCGCGCAGAACTACAACATTCGCGGTCTCGGGCTGATCAATGGATTGGCGGATATCGAGAACGTGATGGTCGCTGAAAAAGAAGGGACCCCCATTTTCGTCAAAACGCTGGGGACGGTGACGGTCGGCCACCGCGTGCGCCTAGGCAAGGTCGGCATCGACGACAACGACGATGTGGTCGAAGGGGTCATTTTGCTCCAACGAGGATACAAGGCGCTTTCCGTACTGGAGCGCGTGCGGGAGAAAGTCGAGGAGTTGAATAAATGGAAGTTGCCGGAAGGCGTCAAGGTCAAGACGTTCTACGATCGGACGGCCCTGATCCATACAACGGTTGAAACCGTCACGGATATCCTGATCAGCGGGATGGTGCTCGTGTTTGTCATCCTGTTTGTGTTCCTCGGCCACCTGCGCGCGTCTCTCATCGTGGCGCTCACTATTCCACTGTCCCTGCTATTCACCTTTACGATGATGGTGATGATTGGGCAGTCCGCCAACCTCATTTCCCTGGGCGCGATCGATTTCGGCATCATCGTGGACGCGACCTTGGTCATGGTGGAAAGCATCTTCTTCCACCTGGGACACGATCGCCGGCTAGGCCTGACTGTGCCGCAGCAGATCGTCCGCGCCGCCCGCCAGGTAGGGCAGCCGATTTTCTTTTCCACCGCCATTATCGTGGTGGCCTTCATTCCGCTGTTCACGATGACCGGTGTGCCGGGAAAGATCTTTGCGCCGATGTCGATTACCTACGGATTCGCCCTCTTTGGCGCGCTGCTCATGGCGTTCACCCTGGCCCCAGTCTTGTGCTCGCTGCTCCTGACTGGTGTCGTCACGGAACAGGATACGCGGTTCGTCAGTGTGATTCGCCGAACCTACCTCGCCGTGTTGCGATGGGCGCTGGCTCACAATATGAAGGTCATCGGCGCCTCGGTGCTGCTGTTAGTAGCGGCATTCGGGGCCCTGCAGTTCATCGGCGGGGAGTTCATGCCGGCGTTAGAGGAAGGAAACCTCTGGGTGCGCGCCACCATGCCGGTCGATATTTCGTTCGACGAGGCGGCCCGATTAACCGGAGAGATCCGGCAGATGTTCAGGAAATCGCCGGAAGTCGTCACCATCGTCTCTCAGCTGGGCAGGCCCGACGACGGAACCGATCCCACCAGTTTTTTCAACGCGGAATTCCTAGCTAACCTCAAGCCCCATAAAGACTGGCGCCCCGGGCTCACCAAAGATCACCTGGTGGAGGAAATCGAAGAACGTCTCAAAGTCATTCCCGGCATTATTTTTAACTTTTCCCAGGTGATTCAAGACAATGTGGAAGAGGCGATGTCCGGCGTGAAGGGGGAGAATTCTATCAAGTTGTTCGGCACCGACCTGAAAACGATGGAAGCGAAGGCGGGAGAAATCGAATCGGTCATGAAGGGCGTGGCCGGTGTGAAGGATCTGGGAATCTTCCGCCTGGTCGGTCAGCCGAACCTCTTGATCCAAGTCGATCGCGAAGCGAGCGCGCGTTACGGGCTGCGCGTTTCCGATGTCAACGCGGTGGTGCAGGCCGCGGTGGGCGGGCAGGCGGTGACGCAGGTGTTCGAAGGCGAGCGGTTATTCGATTTGGTCGTCCGCTTTCTGCCGGAGTTCCGGCGTGATGAGGAGACCATCGGCAATATTCTGGTGAATACGCCGGATGGCGCGCGGATTCCTCTGAAACAGGTGGCCACGATCAGGACTCAGACCGGGGCCTTCATCATCTATCGGGAGAATAATGAACGGTACATTCCAATCAAGTTTAGTGTTCGCGAGCGCGACCTGGAGAGCACGGTGAAAGAAGCGCAGACGAAGATGGCCCAGGCCGTATCGCTTCCGGAGCGGTACCGAATCGAATGGGCGGGGCAGTACGATCAACTTACGGCGGAGCAAAAACGCCTGACGATGATTGTGCCGGTGAGCCTGGTGATCATCCTGTTTCTCCTCTATTCGACATTCAATTCGCTAACGAACGCCTTGCTTGTCCTGGTGACCGTGCCTTTTGCCCTGATCGGGGGAATTTTTTCCCTCGTCTGTACCGGGACGCACTTCAGCATTTCCGCTGCTGTGGGTGTGATTTCAACGCTGGGAGTAGCGATTCTCGGAGGAGTCCTGTTAATCTCACGTATTGAGGATTTCCGGCGCAATGGCCTGGCGTTGCGCGAGGCCATTCTCAAGGGCGCGGATGTGCAGATGCGTCCCATTTTGATGGCTACGCTCGCGGCGGCCATCGGATTGCTTCCGGCCGCATTGGCAACGGGTATCGGATCCCAGGCACAGCAGCCGCTGGCGCGGGTGGTGGTGGGAGGCATGCTGACCGCGGCGGCGCTGATCCTGGTGGTATTGCCGGTGTTGTATGAGGTAGTTCACCGGCGCACGACGCCGGACGTGCAGCCGGAGGCCGGACAGGAGCCGCCGGCCCCTTATTAACGACGAGGTGAGTGAGAGGAACGTGATGATGATCGGAGCCGGGCAACAGAGCAAGCGTCAACTGGTGGTGCGGGGTCTCATTCTCCTGGGCCTGTTGGGAATGACGCCGGAGGCGGGCTGGTCTGCCGCCATGGTGTGGCCGGTGCAAATGCCGTATGAAGCACCGCCCAAGCCGGAAACGGTCCCAGATGTGTCGGTGGCGCCCAACAACAAGGCCTTGACCCCGGAAGAGCTCCAGCGGGCGGAATCGCTGTTGCCGCTGTTGGAGGGGAAGCAGGAATTTTGGGCCATGGGAGAATTTGTCCACCTGGGCGAACCGGCGATCCCGGTATTGACGAAGGCGCTGACGATGACCGGTCCTCGCATCCGGTACAATGCCATCGAGACGATGTCGATGATCAAAGCTCCCGCCGCTACGCCGGCGTTGCTGGAAGCGGCGAAATCGACCACGGAAATTCCACGTATCCGTGAGCATGCGTTGCGGGTGGCCGTGCGGCTCGATCCTCAGCAGGCGCCGCCTGCGATTGAGGCCATGGCCAAGGATCCGAATTCGGTGATCCGCAAGGCGGCGGCGTTCGAAGCGCGGTATGTGCGCCGCAAGGAGGTGATCCAACCACTGATTGATCTGCTGGGGGACGAGGAGAAGTTTGTGGCCATGTCCGCGGTCCAATCGTTATGGATGTTGACCCGGCACGAGACAGAGTTCCACGACTGGGATGCGTCCAACAAGCAGGACCGCCAGAGCTGGGCCCAGGAATGGATCGAATGGTGGAATCAATCGAAGGAGACATTTGAGATTCCTGACCCGAAGAGCCGCAAGCAAGCCGGTTGACGTCGGGACGGACGAGGCGGTTGCGCAGCATCAAAAAGCCGTGGTAGGTACAGAGCAGGCAATGATTGCGCGGCCCGGGCGGGTCGCGTGCAGGCAGAGAGACAAGGGTGAACCATGGCCATATTGGCAATCAGTAAACTGGGCAATCCGATTCTCCGGCAGCAGTCCCTGTCGGTATCCCCGAGCGAGATAAAGAAAGCGGCCTTTCAGCAGCTCATCGACGACATGTTTGAAACCATGTATGACGAACCGGGCATCGGGTTGGCCGCCCCGCAGGTGGGCCGGTCGCAGCAACTCGTCGTCATGGATTGCCCCGGCGAAGGCGGGTTTCCCAAGACCGTACTCATCAATCCGACGATTCGTTTTTACGGGCCCGAGCAGGTTGAGGGCTGGGAAGGGTGTCTGAGTGTCGACGGATTACGCGGCAAGGTGACCCGGCCATCAATTGTGCGCGTGACGGGACTGGACCGTCAGGGCAAACCGCTTGATCTTGAAGCCAGCGGGCTGTACGCGGTGTGTATCCAGCATGAGCTGGATCATCTCATCGGAAAATTATTCATCGACCGCATGACCGACTTCTCCACGCTGACCCAGATGGATGAGTTTCAGAAGTATTGGCAAAAGGAACCGGCCAGTGTCATTTGATCCGTTCCGCCTCGCTGAGTCGTTGTGAACTCGCTCCTACGCGTCCTGTCTTACCTCAAGCCGTTCCGGATGCTGGCGGTCGTGACCTTCGTCTGTGCGGGGCTCGCCACGGCGTTGGAACTAGTACCGCCGTATCTCGTCAAAGTCGTCATCGACGATGTGATCCAGGCCAAACGTCCCGAGATGCTCACCTGGGTGCTGAGCGCCTTGCTGGGATCCTATGTCTTGCGGAACCTGATGAGTTCGATGCGGGTGCGGTTTAACAATTTGCTCGAGCAAAAGGCCGTGCACACGCTGCGTATGCAAGTATTCGGCGCCTTGCAACGCTTGTCGCTGAGCTATTTCGAAAATCGTTCGACCGGCGAGATCATGACCCGGGTGACGAGTGATACCGAACATGTCGAACGGATCTTCGTGGACGGGCTCGAAGGGTTGCTGACCGCCTCCCTTACGCTGGTCGGTATCACGATCATGATGTTTTTCCTGAATTGGAAATTGGCGCTGTTGTCGCTGTTGCCCATTCCGATCCTGATCGTGTGCGCCGCCTGGTTTACCAAGCGCGTACACAAGTACTATGCCGAGCTCCGCAAGAGCGTGGCCGATCTGAATGCGTACTTGCAAGATGCCCTGTCGGGGATTAAGGAGACCATTGGCTTCAATCAGCATGATTACGAACGGAAGCGCTTTGAAATCCTCAGCCAAACCTACAGCCAGAATAGTTTGCGGGCCATGTTTCTGTGGTCGTGGTATTGGCCGGGCATGGTGTTTGTCGGCAGTACCGGTACAGTCCTCATTCTCTGGTATGGAGCGCAGGAAGTGATGGCCGGCAATTTGACGGTCGGCCAACTGGTCATGTTCCTGTCCTATCTCGGGTTGTTTTATACGCCGATCAACGAAATTCATTCGCTGAACCACATGCTGCAACATGCCCTGGCAGCCAGCGAGCGCGTGTTCGAAATTCTCGATACCAAAGCGGAGGTCGAGGATCGGCCTGGCGCGGTGCGGCCTGTCGAACGGTTGAACGGCGCAGTGGAGTATCGGCAGGTGATATTCGGCTACCGGCAAGAAGGCACGGTCTTATCCAATGTGAATCTCACCGTCAGACCCGGGGAGCGCATTGCGCTGGTGGGTCCCAGCGGCGCAGGGAAAACATCCTTGTTGAAGCTCCTGATGCGGTTTTACGATGTCCGGAGCGGCGCGGTGCTGGTGGACGGCTACGATGTCCGGGACCTGCCGGTGGCGTTTTTGAGAGGACAGATCGGCCTGGTGCAGCAGGAGCCCTTTCTCTTTAACGGGACGGTGCGGCAGAATATCGTCTACAGCGACCTGTCGGCCAGCCATGAGCGAGTGGAAGCGGCGGCCCGTGCGGCTCGCGCACATGACTTTATCACCAGGCTTCCGGATGGGTATGATAGCTGGATCGGGGAGCGGGGCGTAAAACTGTCGGTCGGACAGAAGCAGCGGGTCTCCATTGCGCGTGTACTGCTTAAGGATCCGCCGATTGTGATCTTCGATGAGGCGACGTCCAATATCGACACCGAGACCGAGGTCAAAATCCGCGAAGCCCTGAACGATCTGACGAAGGGACGCACCACCTTCATTATTGCGCACCGCCTGGCGACGCTGCATGATGTGGACCGCATTATCGTTGTGGAGCATGGGACGATCGTCGAGGAAGGCCACCATGAGGCGCTCATGCGACGCGGCGGGGTGTATGCGGGGCTGTATGAAGCTCAATTTAAAATCTAGGAGGATGCTGAAAAAGTCCGCCAGCATCGTTCTCGCATCGTGAAAGAGCTCAACGTACCGCAAGGGTACGCCTCGCTCTTTCACGTCGCTGCGGCCTTGCTGGACGGCCATTTTGAGCATCCTGACGAATAGGTATAAGAAATACGCGGTCAATATCCGGGAGTCGATTGAATATCAAGTATTACGGTTGCCTAGACTTCATGAATGATGATCCAAGGGAGTAATGGATATGGTGCTGATATACGAGAATGATCCGCTCGACAATGAGGATGCCAGAGGGCGGTTTTATCACGTGTGCCGGGGCCGAATCGATCGGACAGAAATCACGCTGCCCCAAGGGCAATCGATATATGAGTGTGCGGTGTGCGGGATTGATCTAGAGCCTGAAGATTTCTGGATCGCGCGGCAAAAGGGGTCGGTGTAGCGCGGTCGCGCGCACCGGGTGCGGATATAGGGAGGAGTTCGTTATGCCTGGAAGTATAGGCCGGAAGACGGTATCCGTCTCACGCGGGCTGATGATGTTGTGCGAGACCTGCTTCGATCAGGTCTATGCCGAAAAGTTGCCTGATGCGAGGAACTTTATCGCCGATCATGAAGCGTTGTTCGACACGATTTGTATGGGCTGCACGGATATCAATCGTCCGCTTATCGACGACATGCTGGGGAGTTCAGAGTAGCCGCCTCGCGCCCTTGCCAAGCGCCGGAGCACCCATCCAGAAAGCGCCGCTGCTCACCCGGATGGATAGCCGGAAGCATGGCCTTCTTGCATACCCGCGAAGACTACTTGCAAGTTTTCCCGTCGAAATGCAGGCAGGTCGATTCGCCGGATTTCACCTTCCAGGTTTTTAGGAGCGGGGGCAGGCCTTCGCGCGTTTCCACCACGATATCCACCAATCCCGACTGCGGCAGTTTCTCGATATGCGGGCGGGCTTCTTCCGGCACCTCCACCCAGAACACTGCGCCGAGCGTTGAGATCAGAATGCGGCTGTTTTCAGCATCCACGTTGATGATGGGGCTGTAATAGCTCTTTTCAGCCGCGGAGGTTGCTCCAGGGTTTGTGAGGCCGGCCAAGCAAACAATGAGGGCGATAAGTACGGGCAGCAATCGCATTGAATACTCCCTTCCCAAAAGAAAGTACAAAGACGGAGTATGCCACCACTGTGCCTGCCGTCGCAATATGAGCCGCAACGACCACCACCACTTCTCACGGCAGGCATACCCAGATAGCCTGCGCCGCCGCTATTTCAGGTGCGACCTTCACCACCTATCCAAGAAAGCGAGGGGTTTGCTGTCGAAGTTCGCGAGCAAGCAGCACGTGAGTATGAGCCGCACTCTTGAATCATGCCCGTCAAGAGCGTAGAAGTGTTCTATACCTCACCATGGAGATTCCATCTCTCATTATCCTCGCGGTTGCGGTAGTGCTAGGTCTCTATTGCCTACGCGCACTGATCAAGCTCAGCCTCTCCGTTGCGCTTCTTCTGCTGTTCCTCACAGTCAGCGGGGCGTTGTCGTTTATCTTTCTTCCCGGTGTCCGATCGATCTTCAGTTCTCTGAAAGGCGGCTGAGCCTCCCGGGCTCGTCATCTGCGCACGTCTAGCAGGCTGCGGGAAAACTCATTTTTTGCACGCTACGCCGCGATCAGCTCACGTGGCGTGTTGGTATCAGGATAGTAGGCAGGATGCGCAACAAGGCCATCCAGCAAGGCCGCAGCGAGTGAAGCGGCGACTCGTACTCGTGTCGTACGTTGAGCCGCTGAACGATGCGAGAACGCCGCTGGTGGACTTTTTCCGCATCCTGCTAGACGCGCGAGGCTATGGCGGAGCCTCGTGACAGGAAGACCTCTTGAATAAGGCAGAGGCGAAGGCGGCGCCAGGGCATCGTTGCCGAGCGATTGGGAGAGGGAATCGGCTGGAATCGGCGGCGTAGAGAAACGGCTACATGATATGGATGTCGGCGGGACGTACTTGACCGCCGGCGATCCAATAGGTGCGAATGTCTGCTGCGGGGGAGTGCATCAGTGAAACGAGGAGATAGGCCGGAACCGGCAGATTGATACGTTGCCAAATTTCTTCGTAGTCGGTGGCAATCTTGATGTCGGTGTGCGACGGCCGCGCCGGATCTTTCGGGTGTGAATGATAGACCACCTGAAGGTCCAGGCCATTCTTGCGAATGTCTTTCTTGGCGGCGGAAAAGTCTCCCATATCCATGACAAAGGCGATCTCCGCCCGTTCTTCCGGAGACAGCCGCTCCAGATGGGCGACCTTGTCCTCATCGAAGGTGGAGAGTTTTTCCGCCCCTTCGGCGGCCACGATGTTCGTGATGCGGTAGAGGTGCGTGACGGTCTTGTTTGTACCGGCCAGCAGACCACAGCATTCGAACGGGGCCAATTCGCGCGCGTGGGCGACGATTTGATCAAGGATATACTGAGGAATCGACAGATCAGGCATGTCAGATAGTACAGGCCACACTGTAATCTCCGCCCAGGTCCTTGATCGTCGGAGTGGCGCTGCACAAAGGACAACGCGGATCTTTCGGGCGGGACACCTTGCGGAATTTCATTTCCAAGGCATCGTAGATCACCAGCTTATCTGCGATCGTTTCACCGATGCCGAGAATTTCCTTAATCGCCTCCGATGCCTGCAGAATGCCCATGGTGCCGGCCAGCACGCCCAACACACCGGCTTCCTGGCAGTTCGGGACCAGACCGGCCGGAGGCGGCTCGGGATAGAGGCAGCGGTAGCAGGGGAAGCCGGCATGGGGTTTAATGCTCGTGAGTTGGCCTTCAAACCGGAACATGCTGGCGGAAATGAGCGTCTTCTTTGCAAAGAAACAGGCATCGTTGACCAGGAATCGCGTGGTGAAATTGTCGGAGCCGTCTAGCACGATGTCATAGTCGGACACGAGCCCAAGAATATTCTCAGAATCGACGTTCAGTTGATAGGTCTTGAGTGTGATGTCGGGGTTGATGGCCGACAGCATCCTTCGTCCCGATTCAACCTTGGGCACTCCAACGGTGGCGGTGGTATGCAGAATCTGACGCTGCAGGTTGGACAAGTCCACCACATCGCCGTCGACCAGACCGATCGTACCGATTCCCGCTGCCGCCAGGTAGAGGGCCGCAGGTGATCCGAGCCCGCCGGCTCCGATCAACAGCACCTTGGCTTTTGACAGTTTGACCTGTCCCTTGCCGCCCACCTCGTTGAGGATAATGTGCCGGCTGTATCGCTGTATTTGTTGTTCGGTAAATTCCATTCGACTGGTCTCTCGTCGTTCGTGAAGCGTGAAGGGGTTAGGAGGTACGCTGACCTACGCGCCACGATCTACGCGTTACGCCGTGTTATTCCACCACGTTGAGTTCGATCGGATCCACGACGCAGCCTTTGGTCCGGATGCCGTCGATGGCCCGTTCGATCTCTTCCGTCTCGCCGGTGAGTTCGAGATCCATCCATCCCGTGGTCTCCCGCACATCGGCGCGGCGGACATTGGTCACCACCTTGAACTCATGTCCGATTTGATAAATGATCGGCTCTTTGATTTTATTCTCGGGAAAACGAATGTGAAATCGTAAGCTGGTCATGGTTATCCTCCGGCGATCGCGGGAACGATGGACACTTCGTCGCCGTCTTTCAGCGAGGTCTCTTTCCCGTTCAGGAAGCGGATATCTTCCTCGTTGACGTAGATATTTACGAAGCGCCGCAAGTCGCCCTTTTCATCGCAGAGCCGGTTCTTCAGGCCGGGATAGGCGGCATCGAGCGATCCGATCATGTCCACAATGTTGGCTGCCGCGGATTCAACCTCACCCTGGCCTTTCGTGAGCGGACGCAAGGGCGTTGGAATACGAACCTTAATCATGAGTCACCACCACTGTTCTTTCCCATTTTGAATGTTTTTTGGAAGTTCACCAGGCTGGGCTGGATGCGGAACGGACGCCCCACGGCATCTACGACTGCCTCCTGGGTCTTGAGTCCGTTGCCCGTGATGTAGGCGACGGTCACGTCGTTCTTCTTGATCAGCCCCTGCTTGACGAGTTTGCACAAGACACCGATTGTCACGCCGCCCGCCGTTTCGGCAAAGATACCTTCGGTCTGAGCCAGCAGCTTGATGCCTTCTACGACCTCTTCGTCCGTCACCGCATCCATCGCGCCTTTGCTTTCGGCGGTGGCTTTCAAGGCGTAGTAGCCGTCGGCCGGGTTGCCGATGGCGAGTGACTTGGCGATGGTCTTCGGCTTGACCGGCTTGAAGAAGTCCCGGCCGGCCTTAAAGGCTGTAGCGATGGGGGAACAACCTTCGGCCTGTGCGCCGTTGATCTTGGTGCGGACCTGATCGACCAGCCCGAGCGCATGCATTTCGTGCAGGCCCTTCCAGATCTTCGTCAGCAGGGAGCCCGAGGCCATGGGAATCACGGCCTGGTCCGGCGTGCGCCAGCCGAGTTGCTCGACCGTCTCGAAGGCCAGCGTTTTCGACCCCTCCGCATAGTAGGGGCGGATGTTGATGTTCACGAAGGCCCAGCCATGTTCACCGGCGATTTCGCTGCAGAGCCGGTTCACATCGTCGTAGTTGCCTTCGACCTCGACCACGTTCGGCTTATAAATCAGGTTGCCGAGAACCTTGGCGGCTTCGAGGTCCGCCGGGATGAAGACGTAACACTTCATTCCCGCAGCGGCGGCATGGGCGGCGACGGAGTTCGCCAGATTGCCGGTTGACGCGCAGGCCACCGTTTCAAAACCGAGTTCCCGCGCGCGTGTGAGGGCGACCGACACGACCCGATCTTTAAACGACAGGGTCGGATGGTTGACCGTATCGTTCTTGATATACAGTTCGTCGATGCCCAGATGCGCGCCGAGATTCTTCGCCCGTACCAATGGCGTCAGCCCGGCATGGGGGCCGATGATCGCGGTGCTCTCGACCGGCAGCAGGTCGATGTAACGCCACATGCTGTTCGGGCCTTGTTCGATTTTCTTCCGCGAGATGGTGCTCTTGATCTCGTCGTAGTTGTATTTCACTTCCAGCGGGCCGAAGCACATCTCGCAGACGTGGATGGCTTTGGGTGGATATTCCTTCCCACATTCCCGGCACACGAGCGCTTTCATTTTCGACATGGAGACACCTTCGCTACAAGTTACGTTGACCCGGAAGCGCGCACGTCGGCCCGCCGACGTCGCCGTCTTCAATCAGCTCCGTCATCGTGGGCCGTTCGCCGCACAGCGGACAATCGGGGTTCCGCTTAATGCGGATTTCTCTGAACTGGGTGCGTCGCGCATCAAAATCCAGCAGGCGATCGGTCAAGGGGCGGCCGATGCCCAGGATGAGCTTGAGCGCCTCAGTAGCCTGAATCGTGCCGATGATGCCGGCCAACACGCCGATGACGCCCGCTTCCTGGCAGGATGCGACGAGTCCTTCGGGTGGCGGCTTCTTAAAGACACACCGATAACAGGCCGACTTCTTCGGAATAATGGTGGTCACGCGCCCGTCGAACCGGAGAATGCCGCCGTGCACCAGGGGTTTGCCGGCAAAATAGCAGGCGTCGTTGATCAGGAACTTCGTGGGGAAATTATCGACGCCGTCGATGACCACATCGTAGCCGCCGATAATTTTGAGAGCATTGCCCGCCGTGAGTCGCTCTTCATACATCACCACGTTCACGTCGGGATTGAGCGCCTGAATCTTCTCCTTGCCGGAGACGACTTTGGGGCGGCCTACGTCCGGTGTCTGGTGAATGACCTGACGCTGCAGATTGCTCAGATCCACCACATCGCTGTCGATGAGGCCGATGGTGCCGATCCCTGCCGCGGCCAGATATAGGGCTGCCGGAGACCCAAGGCCGCCGGCTCCGACGATGAGGACCTTCCCATGGATGATCTTCTTTTGACCCTTCCCGCCGACTTCCGGCAGGAGGATGTGGCGGCTGTAGCGGTTGATTTGTGTTTCTGTAAATTCCATGTCCGACGGAGGCTGAAAACCGTCACCAGCGGTGTTCTCGCATCGTTCAGGCCCTCAACGTACCGCAAGGGTACGCCTCGGTCCTTCACTCGCTGCGGCCTTGCTGGATGACGCTTTTGAGCCTCCTCTCCCTAGGTAATCTGAACCGAGCTCAGATGTTGAAAATCTTTCGGACGCTAAAATGGCCTTCAGCTTCGTTCTCGGCTCGAGGAAATCCTCAACGTACCCAGAGGGTACGCCTCCGGTTTCCTCTCACCTGCGGCCTTGCTGAGAGACCATTTTGAGCATCCCCCTCATTCATTCATTCCAACAGGTCAAATGTTGAAATACTTTTCGATGCTGATATACCGCTCGCCGGTGTCGCAGAGAATCGTGACGACATTCTTGCCCGGTCCCAATTCCTCGGCGATCTTCTGCGCGGCGAAGACGTTGGCTCCGGCGGAGATGCCGACCAGCAGCCCTTCCTTCTTCGCCAGCAACTTTGCCGTTTGATAGGCTTCATCATCGGTGACCGTGATCACGCGATCCAGCAATGTCCGGTTCAACACTTTGGGCACAAATCCGGCGCCGATACCCTGAATTTTGTGGGGGCCCGGATCTCCGCCGGACAAGACGGGTGAGCCGGCCGGTTCCACCGCCACGATCTTTGCCGCCGGATTTCGCTCTCTGATCACTTCTCCGCAGCCGGTGATCGTTCCGCCGGTGCCGACGGCCGCGACGAAGGCGTCCACTCGTCCATCCAGTGCGTCCACGATTTCCGGACCGGTCGTTTTGCGGTGCATCGCCGGATTTGCCGGGTTGGAGAACTGGTCCGGCATGTAGTACGAAGGATTCTGTGCAACGATGCTCTCCGCTTCCTTGATTGAGCCCTTCATCCCTTCCCAGGCCGCCGTGAGGACAAGCTGCGCGCCATATGAGGATAACAGGCTCGCACGTTCCATACTCATGCTTTCGGGCATGACTAAAATCAGTTTATAACCTCGTACCGCTGCGACCAAGGCCAGGCCGATGCCGGTATTGCCGCTCGTCGGTTCGACAATGGTCCCGCCTGGCTTCAGTTTACCCAGCCGCTCCGCCTCGTTGATCATGTTGAGGCAGATACGATCCTTAATGCTTCCGCCGGGGTTGAACGACTCAACCTTGGCATAGATCGTTGCCGAGCCAGGTTTGCTCAACCGGTTGAGGCGCACCAACGGCGTACCGCCGATCAACTCCGTAATATCTGCGTGAGCCTTGACGGTCACCGGCCACCGCCCATGTAGAAGAGAAATTCCACATGATCGCCGTCTTTCAACTGAGTGGTCTCGAGGTGCGTCCGTTCCAGCATGGTGTCATTCACTTCAACCGCGACCATTTGCGGCTCGATACTTTTCGCTTTCAACAGATCCAGGACCGTACCGCCTGCGATCTCTTCCGCCTTGCCATTGATCATCACCTGCATATCTGCTCCTGAGAAGGTAAGAGTCCGACAGGATACTGAACATGTCCGCCAGCGGCGTTCTCGCATCTCTCAGGTTCTCAACGTCCCGCCAGGGTACGCCTCGTCCCTTCGTTCGCTGCAGCCTCGCTGGCCGGCCATTTTGAGCACCCTGTCACAAGGGATTCTTGGTGCGCCTTACGTGTAGGTGCTCACTGTTTTGATGAGCTCACCGTGACTTGCAGCAAACTGCTAAATAATTTCAAGAAGTTAGCAAACGCGTTCTTATGTTGTCAAGGCAACGGACCCTCTATGGATCGAGAGGAGGAGGCTGCTGCGGAGTCATGTGATAAGGACGGCCGCTTTCTTGACTTTCACCATGCCTAGCTTACAGTATGCGCCGGTCTGGAGGGTAGGGTATGTGGAAGAAAAATTTCTTATTCCGCGCGCATGAGGCGGCTCCGCTGAAAGAGTCGGAGAACGAGCTGTTTCATGACGACGCTGAGCCGGCATTGGATAGCGCCGGATTGCAAATGGAAAAGTTCCTCTCTGTATGGGTGCAGGGGGAAGGCGAAGACGAACGCCCCACTATGTATACGAATATGTATGTGCGCACCGCTACGCTGGATTTCAAAACTCGCGCGGGATTTCTGCAACCGTTGCAAGGGCGCACGCACCAGATCAAGCAGATGTTGACGGCGGAACAGAAGGGGTTTTTGCGAGATTGGCTGACCACGACCTCACCTCAAGCCTGGGCCGAATCCGACGACCATTTTCGAACGCTCTTTGACCTCGAGTGATCGGTTCAGCGGGATATGCTGAAAACCTCCGCCAGCGGCGTGCTCGCGTCATTCAGATCCTCAACGTACCGCAAGGGTACGCCTCAGATCTTCATTCGCTGCGGCCTTGCTGGGCGAACGTTTTGAGCATCCGGCGGGAATATATACTCGTGACCTCCAATGTGTGATATATCGATTTCGCAGGGGCAAAGTGTCGGCTCTCTGCAACCTGCCAGTCTCAGCGCGACTCACCGGAATCTCTCTTGCCTCATCGCCTTGATTGTTGCTGGCCTTGTGTTTCTGACGCAGCTGCCGGTCTATGCCTCCGCCACGATTGAGGTCTACTATGCGCCAGAGGATCGGCCCATTGATCGAGTCGTTCATTTGTATGACCGGGCGACCAAATATATCTACGTGTCGGTCTATGGGTTGACGGCGCCGTCGGTGGTGAAGGCGTTGGTGGAGGCGAAACATCGCGGCGTCGATGTCCGGGTGATCACCGACCGCGAACGTCTCACGGATCCGAAACAGCGGAGCGCCGTGAATACCCTGCGGCTGGCTGGCGTGCCCATTAGGATCAACCGGCATGATGCGTTGATGCATCTCAAGCAGGTGGTGATCGACGATCGCATCAATACCTCCGGTTCAGCGAATCAGACGACGAGTGGCAATCGGTACAATGATGAGCGGCTCGACGTCATTACCGATGCGCGTTTGACGGCCAAATCCCGTGAAAAATTCTTGGCCATGTGGAACGACCAGGAACGATTCGTCGTCTGGACTGAGTAAGGGATTGCGCATGGGGCGAGCCATGATTGAAACGGATGTGGCGATTGTCGGTGCGGGCGGCGGGGGTGCCGTTCTGGCCTTGCTGCTCGCGCAGAAGGGTGTGCGTTCGTTGGTGCTGGAACGGGCTGCCGGGCCTCCGCAGGGTCTGCGCGGTGAAATTCTTCAGCCGAACGGCCAGCGAGTGCTTGATCGTCTCGGGTTGCTCGACACACTGCCGGCTCAGGCCGTTCGGTCGGTTCACCGGTTCAATTTTTGCCGATCGGGGGGCGAACGGCTCTGCACGGTGGACTACAGGGACCTTCCCGCTCCCTACAATCGCGCAGTGGTGACGTTGCCGAATGTGGCGCACCATGCCATTCTCGATGCGCTGGAGAAACAGAATCCCGGCGGGCTCTGGTACGATGCCACCTTTACCGGACTTCGCTTCGAGGGCAGTCGCGTCGTCGGTTTGCAGGCGACCCGTCACGGTGAGCCGATCGAGGTGTGCTCGCGCCTGGTTGTCGGAGCGGACGGTGCGTTCTCAAAGGTGCGGGAGTGCCTCGGCATCTCCGCGGATCTCCACCGGTATCCGGAAAGTTATCTCATTGCGATTCTCAAGGCTCCACCGGGATTCGATGAGGCGCGGTATCTGGTGGGCAAACGTGAGATTCTGGGATTGTTTCCGGCTGCCGGGCAACAGGTCTATGTCTTCTATATGATCAAGGCCGGTTCATATGAAGCGGTGAAAGCGCAGGGGCTGGATGTGTTACGGCGAGCCTGGGTGCGGATCGATCCCGGCATGGGAGCGATCGTCGCAGGTCTGGTTGATTGGAGTCAGACGGGGTATATGCCGACGGGACGTGTCAAAACGGATCGCTGGGTGGCGGATGGCGCCTTGCTCATCGGCGATGCCGCCCATGCCATGAATCCCCATGCGTCTCAAGGGCGCATGCAAGCGATGGTGGATGCGGTGACGGTGGCGGATCTCATTCCGAGCTGGCTCAAAAATAATACGTTATCGGCTGAGGCATTACGCGCCTTCGAAGTCGCCAGGCGGCCGCAGGTGAGCATGTTGCAGCGGCTGGCCGATGAGCAATGTCGATTTTGGAATACCGGCAATCCGCTGCTGGCTTATTTGCGAGACCGGGTGTTTCGAACGCTCGACCGCAATGCGCGACTGCGATATTGCGTGCTGTCTACCACCGCCGGGCTGCGGCATCGTCCGCCGTTTTCCCTGCTCGATCGGGTGATGGCGGCGGGATTCTTGCCAGACCCGCGCGCCCACCTGAGAGGAGGCTGAAAACGTTCGCCAGCGGTGTTCTCGCCTCGTTCAGACCCTCAACGTACCGCGAGGGTACGCCTCGGCTCTTCACTTGGCTGCGGCCTTGCTGGACGAACGTTTTGAGCCTCCTCTTCAATGTGTTCTGTTGTGATCGGTGTGACGGGCATGTATTCTCCGAATGGTATACAGGCAGAAGGAGAGTGAGCCTGATGAATTCCATAGCAATACAGCAGAGGTGCTTGTGACCCAACCCACCGCACTCGATATCCCCACCGAGGTTCAGGAGCTGTTGAAGCGATACGTCAAGGAAACAACGGCATTGCTCGGCTCGCAATTGGAAGGCATCCTCCTCTACGGAAGCGCTGTGGGCGGGGAGTTTTTGCCGGGCCGTTCCAATCTCAATCTTCTCTTGATGCTCTCCGGCTACGAGCGGGAGGGGATGGCGCGGTATGCGAAGGCCCATAAGCGCTGGAGCCGCGAGCAATTCGTCGTTCCGCTGCTGGTGACCGAGGCTGAGCTCACAAAGCCAGGAACGGTGTTTCCGCTCGAATATCTGGAAATTCAGGAACAACACCGCGTGCTCTGGGGGCGTGATCCGTTCATTGGCCTTCATATCGACCGGACGCATTTGGCCTACCAGGTGCAACAGGGAATCCAAGGCAATCTGGTGCGGCTGCGGCAGCGGTTTATCGAGGGCGGGGGCACGGAGGAAGCGATGACCATGTTGTTGCCGCTGTCGTTGACGGCGCTACTGCCCTGTTTGCGTGGTGTGCAACGGTTGGCCGGGCAACCGGCACTGTATCAGTCCGACGCGTTACTCAGGGCCATTCGCAGCATGACGGGGCTCGACCTCGCCGGGCTTGGTGATGTGTTGGAATTGAAGCGCGGAATCATTTCTCCCGGGCCGGTGGAGGTGCCGCGGTTGTTCGAGCGGTATGCGGGGAATCTTGACGCGTTGATCGCATTGATCCGGCGGACGGGACGGTGACACCGCGATGAACCGTGGATCCATTCGTTCAATCAGTCTTGTTGCCTGCTTTTGGGCAGCATGGTTCTGGATAGCGGCCTCGACTGCTGGGGCGCGGGAACCAGTTCCGAACTATGACCCGCAAGGGTATGTCAGTGACCATGCCGGCGTGATCGATGCGGAGTGGCGCGCCAGAATCCGGTCGGTCTGCCAGGATCTCGAACGGAAGACCGGAGTGGAGATGGTCGTGGTCACTGTGCCGGCGCTGAAACCCTATCCGTCAGCCAACGATTATGCGATGGGCCTCTATCAGAAATGGGGCATCGGTTCTGCCCAGGACGAACATGGGGTCTTGATCCTGTTGGCGGTGCAGGAACGGCAGGCGGCCGTGACCATGGGACGGCGTATGATTCCGGTGATGGGCGGCGAAGTGGTCGGCAGGGTCGGACACGAGTATCTCGATCCCGCGATTAAGAACGGGCATTTCGACGAAGGGCTGTATCGTACGGTCGTAGCCTTGGCCTCTGTGTCGCAGGAGATCCGTGTCGGGACAACGAAGAGGGCGCATTTCCGCGGGCTGGGGTTCTGGATCACCGTCACCACGGCCAGCGGGGCGCTGTGGTTTCTTTGGTGGTTGAGCCGTCCGGACCTCAGACATCCTTATGGCCGCATCAGAAAGGGACAGTATTGGGGCAGCGGGCAAGGTGGATTCGGCGGGAACTTCGGCGGCATGGGC